>JAPPPH010000354.1 GCA_028817635.1 Verrucomicrobiales bacterium
ATCGACAAGGAGCCCAAGCTCGCCAAGCGACTACAAAGGAAACTCGAAGCCATCGATGCCTCCGTCACAGCCAGCGTGAATGGACAGGATTATCCCGGTGGAAAAGTCGACGCCCAACCGCCGCGAATATTTTGGTGGGAGAGTGAAGCGTATCGCCCGTATTTTTCCGAGTGGATTAAGCGCCCCGAGTACGCCTCCCGATTGAAACGGTTTCTCGGCACCCGACAGAAAAAGAAACAACCATGATTCTGCGGACACTGCTCCTTCTGGCCTTCGCAGGCACTGCGGCACTGGCCAAGGAGGCCAAGCCGAATGTGTTGTTCATCGTCATTGATGACATGAACGACAGCATCTCGCTACTCGACCCGGAGTCACCCATCAAGACGCCGAACATAGAGCGCTTGGCCAAGCGCGGGATGTCATTCACCCGTGCCTATTGTATCTCCGCCGCCTGCAATCCATCACGCGTGGCCACGCTCACCGGCCTACGCCCCAGCACGAGTGGCGTGTACCAAAACGCCAGCGACTGGCGCAAGGCACTGCCCAAGCGCCGAACCATCATGCAGCAGTTTCAAACCGCCGGTTACGCCGTGCGTGGTGCCGGAAAAATTTTTCATCACAAACTGGAAGGCGCCTTTCACGACAAGGCCTCATTCGACGACTTTCTCCCCATGGCCCCGCAAAACATGCCGCCCAAAAAACTGAACAAGGCGCCGGAATATGGTTCTCGCAACACCGACTGGGGCGTTTGGCCAGACAACGAAAAGGACACCATCGACTTTCGCACGACGGAGTACTGCGTTCGCAACCTGAAAAACCCACCCAAGGACAAGCCGCTGTTCCTCGCCGCAGGCATCTTCAAGCCGCACTCGCCGTTTTTTGCACCGCCCAAATATCACGAAAAACTTCCAGCCATCCCAAAACCAAAGCGACTGGATAACGACTGGGACGACCTCCCCTCCGGGGCAACTGCCCTAATGAAACGCACCAAATGGTTCTGGAACGGCATGAGCAAACTGGATCGAAAGATTCCGGGATCGTATCAGGATTTCATCGACGCCTACGCCGCATGCTGTCTTTTTGCCGATGCTCAGGTCGGCCGCCTTCTGGATGCGCTGGACAAAAGCCCCATCGCCAAGAACACGATCGTTGTCCTCTGGTCCGACCACGGTTTTCACCTCGGCGAAAAGGATCACATCGAGAAATTCGCGCTCTGGGAAAAGGCCAATCACGTTCCATTTATCATCGCCGCCCCGGGCGTGACGAAGCCCGGTTCCCGCTGCGAACAACCGGTCGACCTGACCGTGCTGTATCCGACCCTGATGGAGCTTTGCGGATTGGACACCAAGACCCGTTGCGATGGGCAAAGCGCTGTTTCACTACTTCGCGATCCGGACGCCCTTTGGCCCTACCCGGCCATAAGCACCTACGGCAAAGGCAATCACTCGATTCGAACCAAGCGCTGGCGGTACATCCGCTATGCCGACGGCTCCGAGGAACTGTACAATCACGACTACGATCCGAACGAATGGACGAATCTAGCCAAACAGCCGGCGATGGTTCCCACCCTCTCAAAACTCCGCGCCCGAATTGCGCTTGGTCAAGCGGCCAAACCGGTTTCCAATCTGCGTCGATAAAATTTTAGTGTCGCCACAAACGTGATCCGCTACGCTGCAGCCCATGCGAGTCACTACCCTATTTTTAGCCACGGCACTGTTTTCATTTCTTCCGCTTGGCCAAGCGGAGGATGCTAAGAAAAGCACGAAACTCCCGCTCATTTTCGAGGAGGATTTTGAAAAAGGCCACGACCGATGGGAGGTCACAGACAGCAAAAGTTGGACTCATCGGAAGGTGGACGGCAACCACGTTTTTGGCATCAACCGCCGCAACAGCGACTACAAACCCAAGGTCCGCAGCCCGTACCACATCGCACTGATCAAGGACGTCGAAGTGGCCGACTTCGAGTTGACGTTCAACGTCAAGAGCACCAAGGACACCGGCGGGCATCGCGACTGCTGCGTGTTTTTCAATTGGCAGGATGCGGAGCATTTTTACTACTGCCACTTCGGCGCAAACCCGGATCCGCACAGCGGACAAATCATGATCGTCAAAGACGCTCCCCGGAAGGCCATGACGAACAACAAAAACAAAACACCGTGGAAAAACGAGACGTGGCACAAGATCAAGGTCGTTCGTGATACGAAAAAAGGCACCATCGAAGTTTACTTCGACGACATGACCAAGCCGCACATGAGCGTGGTCGACAAAACCGACGGCAAGGGCCGCATCGGCATCGGCTCGTTCGACGACATGAACGACTTTGATAACATCAAACTCCGGGGAAAGTAAATCTACCGTGAAACGGATTCTCCTCGCCTTCGCGATATCGCTGTTTGCCGTCTCCGTTCAAGCGGAAACCAAGCGCCCCAACATTCTCTATATCATCGTCGACGATCAGTCGCCGTTTGACTTCAAGTTTTACAATCCGCAAAGCCAGTTAAACGCGCCGGTGATTGAAAAATTGGCGGCTGAAGGGATGGTGATCGACGGCGCGTATCATATGGGGTCGTGGGTGGGCGGCGTGTGTACCGCCTCCCGGCACATGATCATGAGTGGGCGCACAGTCTGGCACATTCCCGATCGGAAATTCCGCAAGCCACCGGCCAATCCGAATGCGTTGAACCCGAAACTGGTGCCGCCCGATCTGGTCGAGAACACGCTGGCAGCGGTGTTCAACCGGGCCGGCTACGAAACCATGCGCACCTGCAAACGCGGCAACAGTTACGACGATGCCAACAAACAATTTACGGTGGTACATGATGCCACCAAACGCGGCGGCACTGCCGAGACCGGAAGCGCCTGGCACGCCGAGCGCGTGCTTGATTACCTGAACAAACGCGAACTGATTGAGGACGCCGATCCGTTTCTGATCTACTTCGGCTTTTCGCACCCGCACGATGTCCGCGATGGCACGCCGGAGCTTTTGAAAAAATACGGTGC
>JAPPPH010000159.1 GCA_028817635.1 Verrucomicrobiales bacterium
CGGTTGTTTCTCACCAACGCCGTGGGGCAGTTGGATCCGGTTGCCGTGACGCGTGCCATCGGGCCAAGAACCGCCCGGGCACTTGAGCCGTATCGCTTCAAGGAACCGCCTAGGACTCGAGTGAATGGGTGGGTGCAAACCGGCCCCGGAAGGAACCCGGCAGGCCTGCGATTTGAAGTCGATGGTGGCGCGTTTCAATTCAGTAAATTCACCACACGCGACATTAATGGAGACATCCTCTGGCAGGGGCACACTTTGACGCTGACCAACGTGGTTTCCGAGTTTTACGGGGGCGAGTTGAGAGGGGATCTGTTCGCTGAGTTCGATGAAAATAGATCTGCCGAAATTGATTTTCACCTTGAGACAAAACAGACGGAGTTAACCGGGTTCATGTCGGATGTGCTGGGGCGCGATTCCGGACTGAGCGGGCAGGTGGATGGTGTACTAGACATCAAGGCGATTTCGAACGACTGGTCCAGTTGGAACGGCACGGCGAGTGCGACACTGAAAGATGGCTATCTTTGGGAGTTGCCTTTATTCGGAATGTTCTCCCCGTTGCTCGACCGGATGGCGCCCGGGCTTGGGGCCAGTAAATTCTCGGAAGGCACGGCGGATTTCCAAATCGTGGACAGCATCGTCAAGAGTCGAAACTTGGAACTGAAGTCGCCGTTGGTGCGTTTGCAGTATACGGGTGATGTGGATTTCGAAGGGCGGATCAGCAATGCCGGGGTGGTGGCCGAGGCGTTGCGTGATACCTGGGTGATCGGTCCGGTACTCGGTCCGGTTTTGAATCTGGCGTTGTCGCCGATTGAGAGGATGTTGAAATTTAATGTCACAGGCACACTGAACGATCCGGAGATGGAATTGAAAAACATACCGAAGGTTCTGTTGGTGCCAGTTCAACTTCCGTTCAAGTTGATCGACGAATTGGTGCCGGACAACGAATCCACATCCGCCCCGCCAAAAAAGACCGATTAACTGTGGCTGGCCCGTGAGTTGCTCAGTATTGGCTCCCCGCCTAAAACACAGTAGTTTTAGCCGACATACCGGAGCAGATTGCCATGTCCACGTTTACCGAATTTGATCTTGAGGAATCATTTCCGCTTTGCCCCCATTGTGCTGATGACGCCTTGGCCAAGCGGATCGAGGAACGATTCCTGTCGTTCGAAATGTTCGACGATTTCGATGATCTCAAGCTGCAGGAGGTTATGACCGAGGTCATGCGGAACGGGGCGGCCGGTGTGTTTTTGCAACAGGCCCCGCTCTCATTGCGCAACCGGATTCGGGAAAATCTTTCCAGTTACAATCGTGACCGTTTGGATGCCGACCTGCGCGTAGACGTCACGAGCGTAGATCAAGCGAATGCATTGGCACGTACAGTTCGCCCGGTGTGGATCATGGAGATTCGAAATGACGTGCGCTTGGCGATCCCGCAGGTGGACGACGTGCCGGAGAGATGCCCAGTCTGCCGTCAGGCAACCATCGTGCTGGAAAATCTTCGGCGCTTGGCCAAGTGCCCGGACTGCGCCACTGCCGGCCTGTTTGATTCGTTGGTGGCTCGCATGGAGAAGATGAGTTTTGTTGCGTCGATGCCTCCCGGGATGGTTTCGGAATTTACGCGGCGATATCTCAATCATATCCACGTGCGATCTCTTGCAGCATTATTCAAACCGTGCACGGAAGAGGAGTTGGTGGAGACCTTGGCCAAGTTTCCTCGCGGGTTGAGGATGGATATTCAGGATCGCCTTTCGGCGATCGAGGAGCCCGGCCAAGCCCAACTTTTGGCAGCGACGCACCACATTCTGGCGGCGGTGTTTACGCAATGTTTTGACGAGGACCTCGAGGACGTTGGGTTTGCTGTCCCCTCGGAAAAAACATTGCCCTGCGACCGCTGCGGTGCCCGGTCACTTCCCTGACTTTTCTGTCGAAAGAGCTACACATCCGGTTCTGCTTGGCGTAGCGTCTGCCCGTCACTTTTGCACCAATGAAACGAACGACATTTGCACTGTTGGCCCTCGGTGTGTTCGCCACTTCGGTGGTGGAAGCCGCTTGGGATCGGAATCGCATCAAGCCGTTGAGCGACGACAAAAAGGCGAAGGTTCAGGAGGCGCTGCCTGCCAAGTCCCTGGCCAAGCCGAAAAAAGATCGCCGTGTATTGGTCTTTTACCGATGTGAAGGATTTGTCCACGGTTCGATATCTGCCGGGAACTATGCCATCAAGGAACTCGGAAAAAAGACCGGAGCGTTCTCGGCCGACATCGCCGATGAGTACTCGGTTTTCTCCAAGGAAAACCTCGCGAAGTACGACGCGATCCTGTTCAACAATACCACGCATCTGGCTTTCCAAAACGATGCGCAGCGCGAGGCAGTGATCGACTTCATGAAACAGGGCAAGGGAGTTGCTGGCATCCACGCCGCGAGCGACAACTTTTACAAATGGAAGCCGGGCGCGCGAATGATGGGTGGTCAGTTCGACGGTCATCCTTGGAACAGCGGCGGCACGTGGTCGTTCAAACTCGACGATCCGAAGCACGTTCTCAACCGTGCATTCGATGGCAAGGGTTTTTGGCACAAGGACGAAATTTACCAGTACAAGCCGGGAACGTTTGTGGGCGCGGACGAGATTCGCATCCTGATCAGTCTTGACTTGAGCAAGGACCAAACCATGGGGCCGCTCAAGCGGAACGATGGTTTGCGCAAGCAGTACACTGAAGGAGGTCGATACGTGCCGGTATCGTGGTTGCGTAAATTTGAGGGTGGCCGTGTTTTTTATTCCAACCTTGGCCACAACGAATCCACATTCTGGAACCCCGCTGTGTTGAAGCATTATCTTGATGGGTTGCAGTACGCGCTCGGCGATCTCGCTGCAGACGCTACACCAACTTCGAAAATCAAGCGCACGGCTGTGTTAGCTCCGGCCAAGCCGTAAAGACTTTTCGACAAACGAAAAGCCGACTCCACAGGGGTCGGCTTTTTTCGTCGCTTGGCCAAGCGCTTG
>JAPPPH010000228.1 GCA_028817635.1 Verrucomicrobiales bacterium
GCCTATTCCATCCCTTCCTGCCATTCATCACTGAAGAACTTTGGCATGGGCTGGGTTTCTCGAGCGACATGCCGGAGGAGCAGGGCGGGCGAACGATCATGACCGCCCGTTGGCCCAAGGCGTTCGACGCGGATTTTCGCGAGTTGTACGGACTCGATGACACGGTCGATCGCTTGGTTGGGGCGAAACACGAACTGGTCACGCAGGGCCGAAACCTCCGGGCCGCCTATAACATTCCATTTAACAAGAAGATCGACTACCGCTTCCAGTCGGCCGGTGAGTTGGACGAGTACGAGGTGGAAGTCATCAAGATCCTGCTCAACGCAGAGTCCGTTGTGCTTGGTTCGGACGTGCCGAAGGGTACTCCTCGGATCACTTCACCGATGGGCGACCTGTTTTTGCCACTCGAGGGCTTGATTGACTTTGATGCCGAGCGCGAGCGCTTGGCCAAGGAGTTGAAAAAGATTGAGAAGGAAATTGAGAAGGCTGAAGCCAAGCTGAACAACCCGAAGTTTGCGGAGCGTGCCCCGGCCGAAGTGCTTGAGGAACAACGCGAACGTCTGTCGGAGTGGCAGGCCAAGCGCGATCAAGTGAACGAGGCTCTTGTGAATCTTTCCACCTGATGAAATCTGTCGAGATAAAACGAATGCTGGCAACGGCCGTCGAGGCGGCCAAGGCGGCTGGGGCGATCATGTCGCGCAACCACTTCGCCACAAAAAAAATCAATGAATCCACCCAGCGCGATATCAAGTTGGAGCTGGACGTGAAGTGCCAGCAGAAGATTGAGACGATGCTGACCAAGGCACATCCGGAGGTGGCTATCCTCGGGGAGGAAGGTAATGCTGGCGACATTGAGACCGAGCTGCGCTGGATCGTTGATCCCATCGACGGCACGGTTAATTACACTTACGGCATTCCGCATGCTTGTGTGTCGATCGCTTTGCAGCAGCGCTTGGCCAAGCGAAACGCCGCCGGAGATGATTTCGAAACCGTGGTCGGTGTTGTGTTCGATCCGTTCACGGATGAGTTATGGACGGCGACCAAAGGCCAAGCGGCCAAGCTCAACGGCCGGAAAATCAGTGTAAACGACGGCCCTCTCAAGGAGGCCATGCTGGCGATTGGTTTCGCCAAGGACAAGCCGACCATGGATTACATGATGCCGTATTTCATGAAGCTGGCCCCGAAAATTCGCAAACCCCGGATGATGGGTTCGGCGGCACTGGCGATGACCTACGTTGCGAGCGGCCGGTTTCACGGTTACATCGAGTCGAAGATTCGACTGTGGGACGTGGCGGCTGGTGGATTGATTTTGGAGTGTGCTGGTGGCGAGTTTTGGCGGTTGCCCCGCAAGAAGGGCGAACACACCTACGCCGTGATCGCCAGCAACGGCCGTATCCGAAAACAAATCGAGCGGACGTGTGGTCCGCTCGATCCGGATGGGTTGTTGAAAAAATGAACCGTTACTGAACCGGGTTTGAGTCGCCGCTGTCCTTGGCGGCGATTTGTTTTTTGGGGTCCAGCAACTTGATGTAGTCGTGGAGGATGAGCAGCGTCTCGCGCAGGTGCGGGTCGAGTTTCGGGGCGTCCTCCTCTTCTTCTTCGACCTCTTCCTCGTTATCGTTTTCCTCCTCGAGGCGGATCGGCTTTTCCTCGTCCTCAACTTCCTCACCGAGCTTGAGGTTCTTTTGGATCATCTTGATAGTGAGGTCGTAGACTGTCTCCTCCGGTTTGCCACGCTCCTTACGCTCCTTTTTGCGAGTCTCCCGTTTTTCCTTTTCGTCGTCCTTTTCCTGTAGGCGCTTGGCTTCATTGAGGGAGAGGGATTTGTCGAGGAGTCGCTCTTTCAGGGTCTTGATATCTTCGAGGATGTAGGCGAAATCCTGATCTTCTTTGATGCGGGCATCGGACTGCGTCGTGAGTCGCTTCACATAGTCGTTCACGCGATTGAGCTTGCGGTAGTTGAGCGGGTCGGTGTGGTCTGCGGCGAGGCTGTTGGGCAGGGTGGCTTCGCCGATTTCCATGTAATCGTACGGGGTTGGCAGCACGATGTCCGGGGTGACGCCCTGTTTCTGGGTGGTGCCACCTGCGACTCGGTAGAATTTTGAAATGGTCAGCTTGAGTTTGCCCGGATCCTTGATGCGTACCCAGTTGATGAGCGGCATCACGGTCTGGACGGTGCCCTTGCCGTGGGTGGACTTGCTGCCGACGACCACGGCGCGGCCATAGTCCTGCAACGCGGCGGCAACGATCTCGGACGCCGAGGCGCTGAGTTTGCCGACGAGAACGATCATCGGGCCGTCGTAGCGGATGTTGGTGTCGTTATCCTGAAGCACCTGCTTGCGCTGACGGCTGTCGATGACCTGCACCATCGGGCCCTGCTCGATGAAGAGGCCGGCCAGTTTTACTGCTTCCGGCAACAGCCCTCCGCCATTCCGGCGCAGGTCGAGTACCACTCCGTTGACCTTTTCCTTGCGAAACCGGTCGAGAATCAAACCGACGTCGCGGGCGCAATTCTCGTAAAACTGGGGCAGGTCGATCACACCCAAGCGAGGCATGTCAGGATAGTCGATGACCTGTCCCTTGGCCAGACTGTCGGTGAGTTTGATCTTGTCGCGAATGAGGCGGACCTCCTTGGTTTCACTCTCGTCGGCGGCATCTGCCGGGATGATGGTAAGGCGCACCATCGTGCCTTTCTCGCCACGAATTTTGTCGACCACCTTGTCGAGTTCCATTTCGTAAACATCCACCGGTTCGCCGTCCTCACCCTGTGCCACCGCCACGATGCGGTCGCCTGGTTTGAGTTTTTTGCTGCGGATCGCCGGGCCGCCGGGGACGAGTTCGATCAGTTTGGTGTAGCCGTCGTCCCACTGGAGGCGTGCGCCGATGCCGGTCAGCGAAAGTTTGATGTTGTTGATCTCAAAATTCTCCGCCTCGCGCGGGCTGAAGTAGTCGGAGTGCGGATCGTATCCGTTTGAGAGTGCGGTGAGGTAATATTG
>JAPPPH010000523.1 GCA_028817635.1 Verrucomicrobiales bacterium
TGCCTCCGGAATAAAAAGGCGGATGTTGAGCGAGGTGCTTTATGACAGCGTAGTTGTGGCTGGGCATTTGCAGGAATACAAGTGGCCCAAAGGTGCCAATGTTCGGGAAGTGGAGCGGCGTGTCCGCGTCGCGCTTGACCCGGCTCCCGGGGAGGAGGTTGAGTTGGAACTTGAAACGAAGCCGGGAGACGAAAAGATGGCATCGAAAAAGCCGGTAGCGAATCCGTACAATTTGGAAGAAGTCATCTCGTTGAATTTTGATCAGTTGGTGAAGTCAGAGCTGGATCGTGACATTGGTATGATGAAAGCCAAATCCGATCAGGAGATCGAAGCCGAGCGTATGGCGGAGATGGCTCGTAAAAAGAAATCCGTTAGACGGCGGTACACCTACGAGACAGTTGTCGACAAAGTGGATGATAACCCGAAATTTTCCAGTTCAATGCGGATGTCAACCCCGGCGGCTCCGACGCATTTTCTGCGTGTCTTTGGGCAACCCTCCAGGGATGGCTTGGGAGAGTTCCGGGAGCACACTCCGTCCATGAGACAGGCGTTGATGATGCTCAATGGCAAGGTTACTCACGAGGCGGCTCGTGTGGGGCCGTTTGAGCCGATGCACCGTTTGCTTGTCGGTAAAAACAAGAACTTGGCCAAGGCGATTGACTTGGCCTACCTCGAGATTTTAACCCGCAAGCCGAGTGATGAAGAGAGGGCCGAAGCCAAGGCGGTGCTTGGCCAAGCGCCACTTGACGGGATGTCTGACCTGCGCTGGGCGCTGTTGAATAGCCACGAATTTCGTTATCTCCCTTAATACCGAGAAAGACCATGAAAGATACAGGATGTTTTGATTATCAAATGACCCGCCGCAGAATGCTGCAGGCAACCGGGGCGAGTATACTCGGCATGCCGGTGTCCAAGCTGCTCGCTGCGTCAGGCCAAGCTGCAGCAGCCAAGGCCGAGCATGTGATTCTTTTTTGGAACGGCGGCGGCATGAGCCATGTCGATACGTGGGACCCCAAGCCGGGTAGGCCGGTGCAGGGAGAATTCTCTGCCATCGATACCTCGGCAGATGGGATTCAAATCAGCAGCATCTTTCCGAACTTGGCCAAGCAGATGCATCACTGTGCTTTGGTGCGTTCGATCGCCGGAACAAACGGTGCACATGGCAGAGCAACGTACGAATTGCAGACGAGTTATAACATGGATCCCTCACTGGTTCACCCGGGATTGGGCTCCATTGTGGTTCACGAGAAAAACCGGCTCGGCGATCTGCCGGCGTTCATTAGCATCAATGGGCAAGCGGCGAAGTCAGGGTACTTCGGTCAGAGTTGTTCCGCTTATTTCATCGGAGAACCAGGCGAGAAGGATCCTTACTTGTCATTCCCCACCGGAATCACGAACGCGCGAGGGAACAAGCGTCTTGATTTGCTGGCTAGGATGAACGCTCGTGCAACAGGTAAAACGGGTGTCACCGATTTCAAGGCGACCGATACCGCAATTAAGGAGGCGGTTACTCTCATGAAGAGCCCGGCGTTGAAGGTCTTCGATCTCGATAAGGAAAAGCCGGATACGCTGGCCCGTTATGGGGACTCTGATTTTGGTCGGGGCGCGTTATTGGCCCGGAAGTTGGTTGAGACCGGCGTGCGATTTGTTCAGGTCAATCGCGGGGGGTTTGACACACACTCAAACAACTTTCCTGCCATGGAAAACCACGCGCTGGAGATGGACCCAGCTCTGGCTGCCTTGGTTGAAGATCTGGCGGCTACCGGCAAGCTGGAATCGACCCTGGTACTCGTGCTGAGCGAATTCGGGCGGACACCGCGAATCAACAGCAACGCAGGGCGCGATCATCATGCGCGTTGCTTCAGTTGCCTCATGGCTGGCGGCGGTGTCAACGGTGGTCAGGTTATTGGCGCCTCGGACAAGGACGCGATGGAACCGGCGGAACGACCGGTAAAACCAAGCGACATTCATGCGACCGTCTGTCATGCGCTGGGCATCGATCATGAAAAGGAGGTTTACACGCCGCAGGATCGCCCGATGGTTCTCGTTCGAGAAGGAGCAGAGCCGGTTCACGAATTGTTCGCTTAATGTGCAGAAATTTTTCAAGCCTGCGCCGCCCCATTAGGCGGCGTTTTTGCATCAAGGGATTGTTCTTTGCTGCACTTGGCCTCGTTGCGATTGCCCCGGATGCGCTTGGCCAAGCGGAGGGTAAGGATGGCAATTCAAAACCGGCAATCCCGCGAGGCTCGATCGTGGAGGATCGGGCCGCGCGTCGGTTGATGGAGGCGGGCGATCTCCGAATTGAAGCCGGTGAAACGGATAAGGGGCTGGAATTATGGCGTTCGGTCATTGAGCGCTACCCGCGTAGTAAGGTGCGTTTCGATGCGCACATGAAACTGGGAGAACATCATCTCGTTGTGCTTGCGGATCATGCCAAGGCCAAGATTCATTTTGAGGCAGTTTATTCGGAGGAGAACCGAAATGAGGATCAACGGGCTTTGGCACTGCTGAAAACGGGGGTGTGCCATTTTCAGGCCCGGCAATATGCCCAGTGCTTCAAGGTGTTTCGACAGGTGATCAAGGATTATCCGGTTTCTCAGCACGTTAATCGTGCCTATTATTACATCGGGCTGGGCCACTTTAAACAGGGCCACTACGGCCGCGCGATTGAGTCGCTTGAGAAAGTGGGCACGGTCATGTCGACCAATCATATTGGCCAAGCGAAACTCGAGATTGGGAAGCGCCTCTTTATTAAAGTCGAGGACGCCGACCTGGCGGTGTTGGACAGTGACGAAACCGTCGAGGCGATCTGTAAAACCACAGCAGGAGATCAGGAAACGGTGAAGTGTTTGCCTCTTGGGCGAAATGTCCGAGTCGTGTTGGGATCCATTCCTACAAGGCTGGGCAAACCTCAGCTCAATAACGGGATCCTGGGGGTTTCCGGCAGGGATGAAATCAACGTCAAATACAGTGACGAACACACGGCCGA
>JAPPPH010000277.1 GCA_028817635.1 Verrucomicrobiales bacterium
ATCGTGACGATTGATGATGAATTTTGGGCGATCGAACGAGGCAACACGCTGGCTGACATTCATAAATTATCCGTGGAACAGTTACCCAAGCGCTTGGCCAAGCCGCCGTTATGAGCCAAGTCGTCAAGCTGCTACGTGACCTCATCGCGTTGCCCAGCGTGAACAACGCGTTCCTCCCCCCCGACGACTCTCACGCAGGAGAAAATCGAGTTGCTGAATACCTCACGCATCGGGCGGCCAAGGCCGGATTTGCAGTAGAGCGTCAAACGACGGAATGTGGGCGCGACAACTTGATCGCCCGCCTGACTCCGCTTGGCCAAGCGCGCCACAGAATCATTCTCGCCCCGCACATGGACACCGTCGGCGGAGATCTCGATAAAATATTCCGCCCGGTAAAAAAGGGGGATCGCATTCACGGACGTGGTGCCTGTGATACCAAGGGCAGCGTCGCGGTCATGTTTCACTCGCTGGAACGCTTGGCCAAGCGGCGCCAGCGCCCCACAAACACCGAGATCGTCTTCATCGGGTTCGTCGATGAGGAGTGTAATCAAACCGGTTCCCGCGCATTTTCTGGCCTCAAGTTAAAAGCCGATCTCGCGCTTGTCGGCGAGCCCACGAAATGCCGGGTGGTCACGGCACACAAGGGCGATCTTTGGCTGCGCCTCTCAACCAAGGGCAAGGCAGCGCACGGGGCAAGACCTGAGTTGGGCCGAAACGCGGTTCATCTCATGTCAAAATGCATCGATGCCATCGAGACTGAATACGCTCAATCACTGAGCAACCGATCTCATCCAATACTGGGTCACCCCACGATTAACACGGGGATGGTTCGTGGCGGTTCTCAACCGAATATCGTACCGGATTCTTGTGCCGCTGATTTCGATCGGCGCACCCTCCCCGGTGAGTCACTGGTTTCCATCCGCCGCGAAATCAGCGGGGTGTTAAAAAAACGAGGGCTAAAAGCAACATTGACGAACGTCAAGGGATTCGCCTGTCCCGCCCTTGAAACCGACCCCAATTTCCCGGCGGTAAAAAAACTCATGCAAACGATGAAACAGACGAAACCACTGGGAGTCGACTATTACTGCGACGCCGCGAACATCGCAGCCACGGGGGTTCCCGCAGTAGTTTGGGGGCCGGGCAACATCGCACAGGCTCACACTGCCGATGAATGGATCGAGATAAATCAATTGGAAATAGGCGTTGACGCCCTGACTCGATTCCTTTTGTCGATGCCGTAGTATCGCGGCACACTTTTCGTCATGAGACTGGCCCTGCTGACGCACGAACCGTTTTACCCGCCTTCCGGCGGCGGATCGGCGGAGGCGGTGTATCTCGTCAAAGAACTGGTGAATCGCGGCCACGAAGTACATTTATTCTGTCCTGATTTTCCTGATCGAAAACAAATCGCGGCTCGATTCGGTATCCGCATTCACCCGTTTACCCGATGGAAAATGGGGCGCTACACGAATCTTCGTTCGCTGAAATACCTCGCGTACCCTCGTGCGTTGAGAAAACTGGTGTTAAAGGCTGCGACGGAAATTGAGTTCGACGCCCTCTTTTCCCAGCACGCCATCTCTGCCGTTGCCGCCGGCAAACTTAAATCCGATTTAAACATCCCGACGGTAATGAATTTTTTGGATTACCTGACTGGATTTATGGAGTCGTGGCCAAGGTGGGTCATGCCGCGAGTCGTCCTGAACCGACTGATGCGTTTCGAATTAAACCTGCCCTCCCGCTACGACGCGAATGCCGTGCTCACAGTATCCACCGAGTTGGCCAGACGATTCATCGACAACGGCTATTCCGAATCGCGTATTCAAACGATCCACTACGGCTACGACTCAACGCTCTTTCGCCCCATCCCGCCCGCTTCATCCCTGTCCCCTACTATCGTGATGCACGGTTCGTTCGACACCCATCATTTGGGGCCGATCGCCACCGAGGCCATCACACGAATCGCTCAAGCGAAACCGGAAACGCATTTCCTTTTCATTGGCAAGGAAACCGCAGCACTCAAGAACTTGACCGAAAGGGTGCGCCGAACTGTCCGCTCGGCCAACATTCAATGCACGGGATTTGTTGATTACAACTCCATCGCCAGTGGACTTGGCCAAGCGCATGTCGGAATCATTCCGTATGAGTCCTCGGTCGGCACACACTGCGCCTTCGTGGCGAAGATGGTTGAATACACCGCTGTCGGCCTGCCGGTTGTCAGTACTCCCTTGGCAGGGGTGAAGGCCTATTTTGATAACGAACCATCTGTTCGTTTCTCAGGGTTCGATGGCGAACAATTCGCAGAGGATGTTTTAAACGCACTTGAAAATCCCCCTCCAGAAGAAGACACCCAACGCTTGGCCAAGCGCGTTGGCACGGAGTTGGATTGGAAAGTAGTCTGCCGGGAAGCCGTAAACCGATTGGAATCCGTGGGCGATGGACGATAACAGGGAAACATTCTTTCGTCAGGGAAGTTGGATGGTGACGGCCACGTTCATCAGCGGTGTGCTGATGTTCGCTGTTCACTTTTTCGGTGGATGGATGAATCGCAACGAGTACGGCCTTTTCGTCACTCTGCTACAGGTTCTAAATCTCATGATGATTCCCGCGTTGGGTTTGCAGACTGTATTTGCCCAACGAACTGCGTCAGCCACTTCAGCCGACGATCGTTCTGACCTGGCCGCCTCCATTCGCAAAATATTTCTGATCTGTTTTCTATGCTGGATCGCTATCGGGACAGCTACCTTACTGCTAAACACTCAAATTCTTGCAACCCTTAAGGCTAGCTCACCTTTTCCCATTTACCTGACAATCCTTGTCGGGCTCCCCCAAGTCTGCCTCCCCATGTTGCTGGGGATTTTGCAGGGCAAACAGAACTTCGGAAGGCTCGGTGGCGCATCCATTACGAACGGTGCCATTCGTGTTTTGGCGGTCGGCCTGCTAGTGGCGGTGTATTCAGGACACGCTGAAGGTGCCTTTGGCGGAGTGTTAA
>JAPPPH010000122.1:0-7845 GCA_028817635.1 Verrucomicrobiales bacterium
GATAATATCAGGCCCTGTGACCAGATCGGTTGTCGGGTAAAATTTCTTGAGCGTCTCCGTCTCCTCCGGCCAACCCATCGTGGCAAACGGCCAGAGCCACGAACTACACCACGTATCCAGCACGTCCGAGTCCTGTTCCCAACCGTCGCCCTCAGGCGCCACGAGACCGCAGTGAATCTCCTCACCACGATACCAGACCGGAATGCGATGCCCCCACCAAAGCTGGCGACTGATGCACCAGTCCTGCAGTCCGCCCATCCAGTAATCGTACGTCTTCGACCAGCGCTCGGGATAAAACTTCATCGAGCCGTTGGCGACACAGTCACGTGCCTGCTCCTGGCTCGGGTACTTGAGAAACCACTGCTCCGAGAGCCTTGGCTCTATCGGCACATCCGCTCGCTCGCTGAACCCGACGTTGTTTTTGTAATCCTCCGTTTTGGTCAACGACCCCAATTCCTCAAGCCGGACAGCAGCAGCTTTGCGTGCCTCAAAACGATCCATGCCGGCGAGTTCCTCCCCGGCCAGATCGTTCATCTTACCGTTGGCAGCAATCACCTCGATGGCCTCCACGCCGTTTCGCTGGCCGATCTCAAAATCGACCTTGTCGTGAGCCGGTGTCACCTTGAGGACACCGGTACCGAACTCGATATCGATGTGTTCATCTGCCACGATCGGCAGGTGCGCCTGGTTTTCCACCGGCAACGGCCGAATGGCGTGCTTACCAACCAGATGACCGTAACGGGGATCCTTCGGGTTCACCGCAAAGGCACTATCACCGGGAATCGTTTCCGGCCGGGTGGTGGCAATCTCCAGCCAAGTACCGGGTTCCTCGACCACCTGCACCTTGAAATAATAGAGCTGGCTGTTCTGCTCCTTCATGATGACCTCTTCGTCCGAGAGGGCTGTCAGCGATTTCGGGCACCAATTCACCATACGCTTGCCGCGATAGATGAGGCCCTTCTCATACAGGTCGACAAAGATGCGCTGCACGCACCGTGTGTAAGCCTCATCCATCGTGAAACGCAGGCGCGACCAGTCACAGCTCGCCCCCAGTTTTTTCAACTGCTCGATGATGATGCCGCCGTGCTTCTCCTTCCATTCCCAAATGTGCTCCAGCAATTGATCGCGACCCAAATCGTCGCGATGCCGCATGGCACCTTCCTTGATCAACTTCCGCTCAACGACGCTTTGGGTGGCGATACCGGCATGATCCGTCCCCGGCAACCACAACACTTCCTTGCCGTCCATGCGCGCCTTGCGGGCGAGAATATCCTGAATCGTATTGTTCAACACATGCCCCATGTGAAGCATGCCGGTGACGTTTGGTGGCGGGATGACAATCGAATAAGCCGGCCGGGATTCGTTCACACGGTCTGGGTCTGCCTTAAAACATTCGTTCTCCTGCCAGAATTCATACCACTTGTTTTCAACCGTCTGCGGTTCGTAAGCCTTGGAAAGTTCCGTCATCAGTTAATTAGTTCAAAGTTACCAAATTGCTCAAAGTGCCGATCAAACGTTACGACACGTCTCACCCCCAACCGTTCCATCACAACGAAGGAAACCGCATCACAAAACGAGTACGATTTATCCCTATGCCCCCCTAAAATCTTGAGCGCGTTCTCGTTGTCCACCTGCTGGACTGGTTCCATTTTAAACACCGGGTTGTCCGTGATATCTTCAATAACCATTCGGCTCAATTGTGGCCAACGCGAAACGAACGCATGAGTTTCCGCAAATACAAACATAGTACTGACCCAGATGATACGGTCGGCGAATAATTCTGCTGCGATTTCTCGTGATCGCGGATGATACTCCTGTCGCTGGTGGCGAAGGGCGATCCAAAATGAGGCATCAATAAAAACCTGATCGTTTTTCATTCAGGTCGCTTTGGCTCAACAGGTGTCCACGGGACGATTCGATCCTCTCCTTTTGGGAATTCCCCCTCTCCAACAGGTGGAGCCTCCACCCATGCCCCGTCCTCTTTCACCCATTTTTTTGGACAGCCATAAACATAGTGGTCATGGTTGACGCTGCCATCCGTAGGGCTTTTGTCGTTCGGTATGGAGGGTGTTGATCGCAGTAATGGATTATCCGACCACATCTCATCCGGAACCTCCATTTTTTCGCTGATGAACGATCGAATCACCGCAGCCATGGGCACATCGCGTCGCTTGGCCTCCGACTGGCAATAGTCATACTCCGATTGGCGAAGGTAGATTTGTGTACGGATCATGGGTTTTTTTACCACCATCTCGCTGGTTTCTTCCTTCAAAACCACGGCTTTATTAGAATCACTCATGCGCCGAATATACATCACGATGTATAGGCGTCAAATCACTTTTTAAGCAAGCGAAACTCGATGCTATCCAAGAGCGCCTGAAGGCTGGCCTCGATGATATTCTCGTTCACCCCAACGGTGTACCAACGCTCTTTACAGTCTGTTGACTCAATCAATACCCGGGTTTTGGCGGCAGTACCGGATGCACGGGAAGAGTTTAATATCCGCACTTTATAGTCGGTAAGCCTGACCATTTCCAACACGGGATAAAACCCGCGCAGCGCATTACGCAACGCCTGATCCAAAGCGTTCACCGGGCCGTCGCCATCCGCCACCGTGTGCGCCGTCTTGTCACCAACCCGCACTTTGACGGTTGCTTCACAAACGTGCTCCAATGCATCGCCCCGCATCGAGACATGGTACGCCTCGAGATCGAACGCCGGATCCACTCGGCCAAGCGACTTGCGAATGAGCAACGCCAATGATCCTTCTGCCCCCTCGTAATCGTAGCCCAAATGCTCCTGCTCTTTGACCTTGGTAAGGATGGTTTTCAACTCCGGCGTATCGTTGTTGATGCGGATGCCCATCTCCTGAGCCTTCATCACGATGTTGCTCCGACCGGCGAGGTCACTCACGAGGATGCGCCGCTTATTGCCAACCACAGTTGGGTCAGCGTGCTCGAAACTATGTGCCACCTTTTGCACAGCATTCACATGCATGCCGCCTTTGTGGGCAAAGGCTGTGCCACCCACCCAAGGCTGACGGCGATCCGGAATGATGTTGGCTACCTCATCCACAAATCGGGACAGGTCGCGCAGTTTTTTAATCCGACTCTTGGTGATGGAACGCCGACCCATCTTCAATGAAATATTCGGGATGGCACAGGTCAAATTGCAATTCCCGGTTCGTTCACCATAGCCGTTGATCGTCCCCTGCACTTGCGTTGCGCCCTGCTCCACCGCGGAGACCGCATTGGCCACGGCCAAGCCAATATCGTTGTGGGTGTGTATCCCCACCTGACACGAGAGTTCCTTTTTCGCTACCGCAGTGATTTCGGCCACCTCGCTAGGCAACGTGCCTCCGTTGGTATCACACAGCACGACAAAGTCCGCCCCAGCCTCCTCGGCTGCCTTCCATGTGGCCAAGGCGTACTCCGGATCATCCTTGTAACCATCCAGCGCATGTTCCGCATCGTAGATCACCTTGCGTTTGTTTTTTTTCAAAAACGCAATCGTGTCGGCTATCATCGCGATGTTTTCCTTCGGCGTGGTTCGTAAAACCTCCTGCACATGCAGCAACCAAGTCTTGCCGAATATGGTGACCACCGGCGTCTTGGCGTCAATCAACAGCTTTACCTGTTGATCATCCTTGGCCGCAACTTTCTTTCGGCGGGTGGAACCGAAGGCGGCAATCTGGGTGTTTTTCCATTTACGCTTGGCTGCTTCCTTGAAGAACTCAATGTCCTTGGGATTGCTCCCCGGCCAACCGCCCTCCACGTAGTGCACACCAAAGGCGTCGAGTTTCTCGGCCACGCGCAGTTTGTCTGCAACCGAAAAACTGACCCCTTCGCCCTGCGTGCCGTCCCGCAGGGTCGTGTCATAGATTTCCACCAAATTCTTCATCAATGGGCGGGATTTTCCGCCAAGGCCGGTAATTTCTAAAGCCTTGGGCCGAGCGACACCAGCACCAAAAAACCAAGCGCTTGGCCAAGCGCTACAGTTCACCTTCGAAATCCAACTGTCGCAGCGCCTCGTATAACACCATCGAGACACAGTTGGAGAGATTCAAAGAACGCGCCTGCTCGTTAAACATTGGGATGCGCAGCCAACGCTCTCCGACCTCACAACAAATCTGCTCCGGCAGGCCAAGCGTTTCACGTCCGAAAACGAGATAGTCTCCTTTGGCAAAGACCGCATCGGAGTACCGAGTCGGGCCGTCCGACTCCACCAACCACAGCCGACTTGTCTCAGGCACGCTCGCGGCAAACACCGACCAGCTTGACCACCGGCTCCACTCGACATGCTGCCAGTAGTCCATCCCGGCGCGTCTCAACTGCTTGTCAGACAGCTCAAAACCAAGCGGCTCGACCAGGTGAAGGTGCGTCCTTGTGGCGGCACATAGCCGGGCCACATTCCCGGTGTTGGGGGGAATCTCCGGCTCAACCAAAACGATGTTTAACTGGCAACCCACCCCGTTCATCGCTTGGTTTTCTTTTTGCCGTACATCACTTTCCACAAGATCAAACCGTGGGCCGGTGCGGTCTGACCGGCCTTGGCCCGCTCGCATGATTTCAAGATCTCCCGGACATCGGTTGGCTTGAGCTTGCCAGTGCCAACCTCGACCAGCGTTCCCACAATACCGCGGCACATCTTGTACAGAAAACCATCTCCCTCGATGACGCACGTCAGCATCGACTCCTTTTTGTACAACTTGCAACCGGTCACCGTCCGAACCGTTGAGCGCATCTCGTACTCACGCTTCACGGCGAAGGCGCGAAAGTCTCGCTTGCCAACAAAATATTTCGCCCCGCGCTGCATGCGCTCGAAGTCAAGTTCCTTGGGCACATGCCAGGCCGTGTGGCGCATCAGCGGATTCATCACCGGATGATTCCAAATCGTGTACCGGTACTGTTTGCCGGTCGCATCGAACCGGGCGTGAAAAGTCGTCGGCACCCGTTTCACTTCCGTCACGCTCACGTCGTCCGGCAGAAAGGCGTTCAGCGCCAACCGGATTTTCCGTTCCTCAATGCGAAATTCCGCCTTCAGAATCTCCACATGCGCGACCATTCCATGCGCGTGCACGCCGGTGTCCGTGCGGCTTGAGCCGTGTATTCGTCCCACGCTTGGAAACAATCGCCGCAACGCCTCTTCCACCCGCTGCTGGACCGTGACGCCACTTTTCTGAACCTGCCACCCTTTGTAATGAGTGCCGTCATAGGCAACGGTCAGCTTGAGTTTAACGGAGTCCATGGCACTCAGGCCAAGCTGTCGAGATAGCTTTGCAGCAAAATGGCCGCCGCCATGGCGTCCACGTTTTGACGTTTCTTTTTCTTTTTCGCCTTCCCCTGTGTCAGGGCGCGGTTGGCCTGCACCGAGGTCAATCGTTCATCAAAGGTCTTGATTGGAATGGTAATGCTGTTTTTCAAAACGGCCTCAAACTCACGTACCTTGATCGAGGCTTCGCCGTAGCTCCCATCCATGTTTCGAGGCATCCCAAGCAACACCAACTCCACCTCGTACTCCTGAAGTAGCGCCTTGAACCGATCAAGAAAACCGGAGAACGGTTCTGCCGGTATGAATTCCAGCGGCTGCGCGATCATCTTCAGTTCATCGCTGATCGCGATTCCCATTCGAACCGTGCCGTGATCTATGGCGATGACGCGCATGGCTAGAGCGACTTCATGACCTTGGCCGCTGCGGCAACGGTCTTTTCGATGGCAGCCTCATCGTGCGCAGCCGAAATAAAACCGGCCTCAAACTGGGAAGGTGCGAGATAGATTCCCTCCTCCAGCATGCCGTGAAAATATTTGCCAAACTTCTCGCGATCGCTCGCCATCGCATCGCCCATGTTATGCACCGGGCCGTCGGTGAAATAGCAGCACGACATCGAGCCGATCCGTTGCAAACGTACGGTCACGCCGGCCGACTTGGCCGCATCGGCCAATCCTTCCGACAGCGCTTGGCCAAGCGCTTCAATTTTCGAGTACACTTCACCGTCTGCCAATGCCTCAAGCACCGCAATGCCAGCCGACATGGCCAAGGGGTTCCCGCTCAACGTTCCCGCCTGATACACCGGCCCATCCGGGGCAAGACAGTCCAGAATTTCACCGCGTCCGCCAAACGCACCCACCGGCAGGCCACCACCGATCACCTTGCCAAAACAGCTCAGATCCGGCGTGATACCAAAGCGTCCCTGCGCGCCGGCCAAGCCAAGGCGGAACCCGGTCATCACCTCATCGAAAATCAACAACGCCCCGTTTTCAGATGTGATTTTGCGGAGAAATTCCAAGTAGCCATCGCGAGGCAGATACAGCCCGGCGTTGGCCGGTACCGGCTCGAGAATAATCCCTGCGATATCCTCGCCATGCTCGACGAACGCACTCCGCACCGCCTCCTCATCGTTGAATGGCAGCACGATTGTCTGGCTCGTGAACTCCGCAGGGACACCGGCGCTGTCCGGCTGGCCAAGCGTCAACGCACCGGAACCGGCCTTGACCAACAGCGAATCAACATGCCCGTGGTAGCATCCCTCAAACTTGATGATCTTGCTGCGCTTGGTGAAACCCCGGGCCAGACGGATCGCCGACATGGTCGCCTCGGTGCCGGAGTTACACATGCGCACCTTTTCCACGGACGGCACGGCGTTGACGACCAATTCAGCCATGCGCACCTCGAGGGGGTTGGGGATGCCAAAGCTCGTCCCGTGTTCGGCGGCGTTTTTTACAGCATCGACCACGACCTGCGGCGCGTGCCCAAGAATGGCCGGACCCCAAGTTCCCACATAGTCAACGTACTCGTTGTCGTCCGCATCCCAAACCGAGGCGCCGTTGGCTCGCGCGGCGAAAAACGGGTTCCCTCCCACTGCACGAAATGCCCGCACGGGCGAATTCACCCCGCCGGGAATCCACTGCAACGCCCTGTCAAACAAGGTCTGTGATTCTGCGCTCAACCGCATGCCGCGACAAAATACCGTCTCCCCGTCCAAACGCACGCGGAAACTGCGCCGTCAATTCGCACCACGCAGATCTTTTACCCAGCGATCATGAATCGACTTGAGCCGCTTCAACTCATCGGGATGCGTGTATCTGAGGTTCTTTTGTTCACCCACATCCAACGAAAGATTGACGAGGAATAATTTGTCATCCTTGCCAAGTGGCGATTTACGCGTTGGATCCCGGGGGTTGCCGATCAGTTTCCAATCTCCCTCGCGCACCGCCCACTGTGGGTTCGATCCGGTACTCATCCAGTGAAATTCGGTGTGCGGTGATTTAGCCCTTCCCGAGTGAATGACCTTGGCCAAGCTTTTGCCGTCGAGTTTGCGCTTGGGCAGCGGGACGTTTGCATACTCCGCAAGGGTCGGCAGCCAATCGACAGAGACGGCGAATTGGTCGCGAACCTCGCCAGCCGGAATCCTCCCGGGCCAACGAATCATCGCCGGCACGCGGATCCCCCCCTCGAACAAACTGAACTTGGCTCCGCGATACGGCCCCGAGTTCCCTCCGCCACTGAAGGTTCGCTCCTCGACCGAATGCCCATGGTCACTTTGAAACACCACGATGGTGTCATCCCTCAGCCCAAGACTGTCGATCTCCTCCAGCAAATCCCCTATCGCTTCATCCATCGTGGACATGAAAGCCGCGTACTTATGACGTTTTTCATCCTTAATGTGCGCATATCGGCGACGCCACTTTTCCGTACCCTGTAATGGATAGTGAGGGAGGTTGATCGCCCAATACATGAAGAACGGCTTTTCGCGATTGGCCTCCATGAATTTCGCTGCTTCCTCCACCATCAACGTCGGAAAATATTCCCCGGTTCGCCAAACCTATTTCACGTTTTGGTAAAGTT
>JAPPPH010000122.1:7855-14405 GCA_028817635.1 Verrucomicrobiales bacterium
CCCTCCACGTCGGAAACTTATCCCCGGGTCGCCACACGTCTATCCCGTTTGGGGACCGGTCCTGGCGATTGGGCGGCACCCAGTAAAAAAAATGCGAGTAGTTGTCGATGCAGCCGCCCATATGCCCAAAGGAATAATCGAAGCCCTGTCCATTCGGCATCGTTGGCGGCGTAAAACCAAGGTGCCATTTGCCGATGTGTGCCGTGGCATAACCGGCCGCCTTGAACATCTCCGCCATGGTCACCTGATCCGCCGGAAGCGCCCCGCGTCCGCCCGGATGCGACGACACATTACCCGGCACACCGGCTCGCACCGGCACACGGCCGGTTAACAATGCAGCACGCGAAGGCGAGCACACTGCCGCTGCTGCATAAAACTGGGTGAATCGCACACCATCTCGGCACAACGAATCCATCGCAGGTGTGACGAGGTCCTTTGCCCCGTAGGCGTTCACATCGATCGATCCTTGATCGTCGGTGTAAATCACCACCACATTCGGTTTTCGGGCCTCCGCTCCAATCGCGAAAACCAGCGCACACCCCATCGTCAAAAAGGATCTCAACTTCATATCAAACTATGTTTGTTCGTCGTTCAAATAATCCGCAATATGCACAGCACGGACATGATCGGCTCCGGCTTTTTTCAAGCCAGACTGGATCTGCAGCAGACACCCGGGGTTTGTCGTCACCACGACTTCCGCACCGGTGTCGATGATGTTTTTTACCTTCCGCGCCTGCAACCGCTCTGCCATTTCCGGCTCGGTCAGGTTGTAGCTGCCCGCGCTGCCGCAGCAGAGATCAGACTCTGCCAACTCGACGAAGTCCCCACCCGCGCGAGCCTGCACTAGTTTCCGGGGCTCGCTACTAATCCCCTGCGCATGACACAAGTGACAGGCATCGTGATACGTCACCTTGGACTGATCGCAAGTCCGTTGCACACCGCTTTCATCGAGCCATGTAACCAAGTCCTTCACCTTGGCACTAAACGCCCTCGCTCGGCCCGCCCAATCCGGGTCGTCTTTCAATAATTCCCCATACTCAACCAACGTTGACCCACAGCCGGCGGCGTTAATGATGATCGCATCAAGTGATTTGCCCTCGAATGCAGCGATATTTTGGCGGGCACATTCACGTGCCTTCTCCAGTTGGCCACCGTGCGCATACAACGCACCGCAGCATCCCTGTTCCTTGGGAGTGACCACGTTCCAGCCATCGCGCTGTAGCAGCTCCGCACTCGACTCGTTGGTGTCGCCAAACATCACCTGCATCACGCATCCCTCGATAAAACCGACATCCCCTTTGGCTTCGCCCTTGGCCAAGCGCTTGGCCTCCAGTTTGCGCTTGGCCAAGCGCTGCGGCACCAACTCGAGCATCGACCTGACAAAACCGGGCATCAAGCCGTCCAGTCGCAGAAACCGCAACACGCGCACCGGCAACAACGCCAAACTCGTTCTTCCCGGAAACGGGAATACTTTTTTCGATTACCCACCGGCGAAGAATTCGCTGGAACACGCCACGCTTGTGGTGCTTCTCGATATGATCACGCGTCTCCTCAAGCAGTGTCCCATACTGGACACCACTCGGGCAGGCAGTCTCGCAGGCACGACAACCGAGACACAAATCCACATGTTTCACCGGCTCCGCGCCCACCCCGAGCTTCCCGGATTGGATGGCCCGCATGAGATAAATCCGGCCACGCGGCGAGTCGTTCTCATTGCCGGTTTCAAGATAAGTCGGGCAAGATGACAGGCATAACCCGCAGTGCACGCAAGCCAACGCCTTGGATTCGTCGAGAAAAGCCGGAGTCATTGTCGTCGTAGCTCGGGCAACTTGTTTTCCGGATCAAACTCCTGTTTCAACCGTCGCTCCAATCCGTTTAATTCCAGAGATGAATCCTCTTCGCCAACGCACGGTTCACCGTCATGGTAGATCAGGCCGTTACCGGCGCGCGCCACGAAATTCGACCGGGGAAGCTGACTCAAACTGTTGATCAAATTCCCCGGCGCAATCGATTTCCAAGTGTGTTTTTTCGACCGGAATCGAGCGTCATAATCCAGTGATACACCGTCCTCAAATCCCATCGCGATCAATTCCTCTGACTGAAATGTCACGTCCGCGCTTGGCCCGGCAAAACTCACCACCATCGTCAAATCGCTGCCATCAATCCGGTGCAAATCCAAAACGATCGGCTGAAGAGTCGAATCCCAAATGTGTTCCAGACACGCCTCCGCTTGGCCAAGGGATTCGAAACGCTTGGCCAAGTGCATCTCCGCCTCCGGCAACGGCTGCAACTTGAATGTCGCCTCAACAATGATGCCCAACGTGTTTTGAGCGCCAATAAACAGACGACACAAGTCGAAGCCGGCCACATTCTTCACCACCTTTCCGCCGTTTCGGATCAGCCTTCCATCAGGCAAAACCACCGCCACACCGATGAGCCAATCACGAACTGTGCCGCAGCCAAAACGGCGCGGTCCGTTCAAGTTGTTGGCCAGCAACTCACCGATTGTCACCGACTCAGGATTCGGCGGATCCACCGGCAACCACTGCCCCCCCTTGGCCAACTGCTGCTGAAAATCCGCCAACGCCATCCCATCCTCCACCGTCGCCGTCATGTCCTCCGGCACATGCTCCACCAAGCGACTCACCTCGGACAAATCGATATCATCAACCTTCTCGCAATTGACTATTTCAGCCAAAAGGTTCGCAACATTTGATGGGCGCAACAAACTCATGCCGAGATTTGTTTCTTCTGGGCGAACTCGGCGCAGCGCTTGGCTCCGGGGAACATTTTGTGCGGGTTGCAGCGTTGTTGCGGATCAAAAACGGTTCGCAGTTTTTTCATCGCCTCGAGGTCATCTTTCGCGAACTGTTTTTCCATGAAGTCAATTTTCTCGGCACCGATCCCGTGTTCGCCGGTCACGCTCCCGCCCAATTCGACGCATTTGGTCAGTATTTCATCGCCGGCCATCAAAGCACGCTTGACCTGATCCGGGTCGCGCTCATCGAACAGGATCAACGGATGAATATTGCCGTCCCCGGCATGAAACACGTTGGGAATTCGGAGCTGATGTCGTTCACTCACCTCACGAATGAATTGCATGATCGCTGGCACCTTGCTTCGGGGCACAACACCATCCTGCGTCACATAGTTTGGACTCAAGCGCCCCACCGCGCCGAAGGCTCGTTTACGGCATTTCCAAAGCGCTGCCCGTTCGGCGTCGTCCTTGGCCAAGCGCACTTCTCGGGCGTTGTTGTTTTCACAAATCGCTTCCACCTGTTTGGCTTGCTGCTCCACGCCACCGGCCAATCCGTCCAATTCAACGATTAACACGGCACCCGCATCGAGCGGAAACCCCACCTTGTACGCCTCCTCAAGTGCCCGGGTGATGACCTGATCCATCATCTCCAACGCAGCCGGCACGATGCCCGCTGCGATGATATCACTCACGGTATGGCTCGCCTGATCGACACTGTCGAATATCGCAAGGAATGTCTTAAATGAGGCGGGCGTCTTCACAAGACGAACCAAGGCACGCGTGACCACTCCGAACATGCCTTCGCTACCGATTGCCGCCCCTCGAAAATCATACCCTCCCACATCCTCGCCGCCGTCCGGTTTTGTCCCGAGCCACTTGATCGAGCCATCCGGCATCACCATCTCGTAGCCAAGCACATGGTTGGTGGTGACGCCATTCTTGAGCGTGTGCGGCCCACCGGAGTTGGTGGCGATGTTGCCACCGATGGTGCAGGCCGGTTGACTGGAGGGGTCGGGCGCAAAAAACAGACCATGCGGCGAGGCCTCGCGGGTGATCCACGCGTTGACACAACCGGCCTCCACCAGTGCGCGCCGATTGCGGACATCGACGTTGAGGATTCGGTTCATCCGGGTCAGGGCAATCATCACCCCGCCGTCGACGGCCAAGACCGACCCGCTGAGGCTCGTCCCTGCACCACGCGGGATGATCGGCAGTTCCAACTCGTTGCAAACCCGGACGACTTGTGCGACCTCCTCGGTCGTGGCTGGCAGCACGACGGCAGTAGGCAGATTTTTCTGCATTGTGTAGGCGTCGCACTCGTAGACGACCAACTCGCTCTCTTCAGAGATCACTGCATCTCTCCCGACAATCGCCACCAGACGATCGACCATGGTTTTGTGCAGGGACGGTTTCAGTTCACGCATAATGGTTGCGGTCAGTTCCGGTCACTTGGCCAAGCGACACAACGCGCTTGGCCAAGCGTGGAGATGAAACGAAAATCGTTCGGTTGGTGGGAGAAAAAAACAAGTCCGGCCACGCAGGATGCGTAATAGCCGGACGGTTTGCGAGCCGTAAGTCCCCGCTTGGCCAAGGCCAACGAGAAAATCAGCTGATGGTTTCGATCATTCTGATCAACGGCAGGAACATGGCGATCACGATGCTGCCCACGATCACAGCCAAAAACACGATCATGACCGGCTCGATCAGGGAGGTCATCGATTCAACCGCGCGATCCACCTCCTCATCGTAGGTGTCGGCGATCTTTTCAAGCATTTGAGGCATGTCACCGGTCTTCTCACCCACATCGACCATACTGATCACCATGGGGGGAAAGACTCGCGATGCCTCAAGCGGGGCAACAATGGTTTCACCCTCCTTGACGCTGTCGTGCACGTCCTGAACTGCCTGCGCCACCACGGTGTTGCCGGAGGTGTCTTTAACAATGTTCAGCGCCTGCAGAATAGGCACACCGGAGTTGATCAACGTGCCGAGTGTTCGCGCAAACCGGGCGATGGCCACCTTCTCCACCACCGGGCCGACGATGGGGAAAAACAACGCCAACTTATCGAGCACAAATCGGCCGTATTTGGTTTTTGCCAACATGGACAACGTCAAAAAGAAAGCAAAAATGGATGTAAAAGTGCCGAATGCATTGTTTTTCACCGTGTCACTGATGCTCAAGACGATCTCGGTGAACTCCGGCAGACCGTCTTCACCGGTCAAATCGCCAAACACATCCTTGAACTTGGGAATCACGAAAATGAGCAGGATCGCCATGATCACCACGGCCACCACCAACACGGCAATGGGATAGAACATGGCCGCCTTGACCTTGCCCTTGATGCGCATCGCTTTTTCCATGAACTGAGCCAAGCGATCCAACACCACTTCCAGCACACCGCCCAACTCACCCGCCTTTACCATGCTGACGAATAGCTTGTTGAACACTTTCGGGTGCTGAGCCAAGCCCTCAGAAAAGGTGCCACCACCCTCGATCACTTCCGCCAACTCTCCCAATACGCGCTTGAGAGTCTGGTTCTTTTCCTGGCGCGCAAGTACGGTCAAACCGGAAAGGAGTGGCAAGCCCGCAGAGGTTAGCTGTGCCAACTGGCGGGTAAAGATGGTCAGGGTCTTGTCATTGACTGCAGCGCCGATGTTGATCTCCATCGCCATTGCACCCTTCTTGCCCTTTTTACCGGCCTTTTTTTTGGCCTTGCCCTTGCCCTTCTTCGGCTCGGCCTTGGCCTCCTCCACCTTGGTTGGGGCCAGCCCCATCTCCTGCAAACGAGCCAGCGCTTCGGCCTGACTGTTGGCGGGTAGTTCACCCTTCTCAGACTTGCCGGTCTTGGTATCTAAGGCTTCGTATTGGAATTTGGCCATGATGTGTCCCTGCGCTTAAGTATAGCGGAGCACCTCTTCGACAGTCGTATCACCATCGTAAATGCCGCGCAAGCCATCTTCACGAATCGTTTTCATACCGCCCTCAATGGCCTTCTGACGTATGACCATGGTGGCCGCACTCTGGTCGATTAACTCCCGAACCGGATCGGTAATCGTCAGCAATTCAAAAATACCACGCCGACCATGATAACCCGTGTCATGACAGGAAGAGCATCCGCGCCCGTAAAAGAACTCCTTCCCGCCGAGATCAGTCGGGTCAAGGTTGAGCATCTGAAGTTGGTTATCCGTAGGCTCAAACGGGCTCTTGCATTTTTTGCAAATAGTCCGGATCAGGCGCTGAGCCAACACACACAGCAGCGAGGATGAAATCAAAAACGGTTCCACGCCCATGTCGAGCAAACGAGTCACAGCACCGGAGGCATCGTTGGTGTGCAGGGTACTTAACACCAAGTGACCGGTTAGTGCTGCCTGAATGGAAATTTGCGCGGTTTCCAAGTCGCGCATTTCCCCAACCATGATGATATCGGGGTCTTGACGCAAGAAGGCCTTCAAGCCGGATTGGAAAGTCATCCCCACCTGAGAATTCACCGGCACCTGCATGATCCCCTCAATATCAAATTCGACCGGATCCTCAACTGAAAGAATTTTTTCACCTATGCCGTTCACTTCGGCGAGCGCCGAATAAAGCGTAGTCGTCTTACCGGAGCCAGTCGGCCCGGTCACAATGAAGATTCCGTTCGGCGTCTTGATGATGTCCTTCATCCTGGACAACATATCATCCGGAAAACCCAGCACATCCAGATCCAGAGTGATCGCCTGACGATCCAAGACACGCAACACGCCCGATTCGCCAAACTGGGTTGGCAGACAGGAAACACGGAGGTCGATCTT
>JAPPPH010000116.1 GCA_028817635.1 Verrucomicrobiales bacterium
GTCCTTCACGCTTTGAACGTTGACGGTGGTCTCAGGCTCGACGCGAAAGACAAAGGGAGAACTCGCGGAATTCTTCCGGCGCTCCAACGCCTCATCAATCGCCACCCGCCCCAGCTTCAAGTACCGCTCGAACTGGTCGCTGGAAATAAACTGGGAAGCGCCCACCGTATCGAAGGTCCCGGAGCCACCGTCTGAAAGCAGTGACTCGACGTTCAGGCTCACGCCGGTGAGGGCCTTGATGGTGTTTTGATATTCCCGCCGGTTCAGCCGGCGCATCGTAATCTTGCCGCCCGAATCCGACAGCTTCTTCCGGGCCAACACCATGGCCCGGGCCAGATCATCCAAGAAATCCGCCTTCTCCACATTCTTCGGCTGCCGCTTATTTTCCGGCGGCATCTCGCCGGCGTTCATGGCGTTGAGCACCTTCTGCCACAACTCCGCCTGCTCGAGCGAGGTGACTTGGAACGACAACGCCTCCAAGTCCACCTTGCCCTTCCGCGTGTCCGAATCATGGCAGTCCAAACAGTAGGCCTCCAGCAAAGCAACGTGCTTCTCCGGCAACATCTCCTCAGGCTCGGCGGCGACGGCCAAGCTCGCAAATGCCACTAGGCCGAAGAATTCGAACAAGGGGTTAATGATGTTACGGAATGGCTTCATCAAAAATAAAACGTCACGCATTCGTCCAGGGTGCGCCAAGGTTACGGGATCCATAAGCCGGAGCCCAACGGGCTCCACGCATACTAGCCCAGGGCAACGCCCTGGGTGCCAGGCCACAGTACAGAAGGCAGGCTGAAGGCCTGCTGCATACGGCTTCAAAACCTCCTCCCCTTTCAATCCCAAACATAATTCTCATCGAACTCAATATTGTACTTCACCAACAGCTTCCGAAATTCGTCCTGAAAACTAACGGTCTTGTGGTGCTCTTCCTGATTATCGATGTACCCGATCAGTTGATCCAACTGCGACGGGCCAACCGAAAAAACACCATACCCGTTCTGCCAATAAAACTCCTGATACCGCGCGCCTTGTTTCTTGATCCAAATGGACGACTCACGCTTCACGGTCTCGAACAGCTTGGCGATGGTGACGGTCCGCGGAAGCGCCGCCGCGACGTGAACGTGATCCGCCGGCCCTCCCACGCGATAGGCCTGAGATTGCGGCGGTTCGATGCCCCGCAGGATTTCCGCCATGTACGCATGGAGCCGAGGGCGAATTTCCGTGTCAATCAAGGGTCGGCGATCCTTGGTGCTGAACACCATGTGGAGGATGACCTTGTTGAGGGACTGGGGCATTGTTTCGGGAGAGACTTATGCAGCAGGCCTTCAGCCTGCCATGGTTTGTTCACGTGTTCCCGGGGCGTTGCCCCGGGCTAGTATGCGATGAGCCCTTTGGGCTCTTGTGGAACGGTTTGATTGCGACCACCGCTCGAAAGGTATGCGAGTGGTGGAATTACGGGCCCATGGGAAAATCAAATCTGCCGTGCCGTGCCTTACCGGCGCCGATCGGATGGATCCATCTTTGAGCCCAAAGGGCTCGCTCATCCTAGCCCGGGGCAACGCCCCGGGTAACCCGAGCCACACAAGTGACAGGCTGAAAGTCTGTGGCATACGACCGATCTTTTGTTTCCGCACTCTACCTGCCCTCACGCCTGCAGTTCCTTCACCACACCGGAGCTGTCGCCGTGGCGCTCCGTCTTGATGCCCATGCCTTGCAGCATGGTCAGCCACACGTTACAGAGCGGCGTGTCCTTGGGCAGGGCGAGGTGCCGGCCCAGCTTCAGGTTTGCCCCGCCACCGGTGAGCACGGTTGGGCAGTTGTCGAGATAGTGGATCGAACTGATATTCGAGCCAAAGGCCAATGCGGTGTGATCGAACAGACTCGATCCGTCGGCTTCCTTTGTCGCCTTGAGTTTGTCGATCAAGCCGGCCAGCAATTCGGCATGAGCCTTGTCTCGAATCTTGGAGGCCTCCAACCGTTCGCCGGGGGAATAATGGCTGATGTTATGCGCGCTCAAAGTGACGCCCAAGCTCTTCAATAAATTCTGACCGGGCAGACGATAACTCATCACCCGCGTGCTGTCGGTCTGCAGGGCGGCCACGATCAGGTTGTACATCATCTTGATTTCGTCCCTGCCCTTGAGGCCGGAGGCCGGCTCGGCCAGAGGCGCCTCGGCCTTGGGCACGTCGAGCCAATCCTCATCCTTGCCGAGGCGGACTTCGATGTCGCGGATGCCCTGGAAGTACTCGTCGAGTTTGTCGTTGTCGTTTTTGGACAGCCCGCGCTGCACCCGCTTGGCCTCCGTGAGCACGGCATCGAGCACGCTGCGTTTCTCGGCAATGGCCGCCTGCCTCTGCGCGAGCGGCAGGTCGTCGGTCGAAAACAGTTTATGGAAAACCTGCAACGGATCGCTGAAACCCGCCACGGGCTTGCCGCGTTGATCCCACGACAAGGACAAGCCCGGCCCGTGGCCCGAGGCGCTGCCGTCGCTGCTATCCAACGGCATGGAGGCAAAACGGGTGTCCCGGCCCAGATGCTGGGCGACCACCTGGTCGGCGGAAATGCTGTTGGCCATGTTTTGGCCGGGCACAGAGTAGCGATTGGCGCCGGTCAGCCAAAAGGTGCTGCCCCAGTGAGCTTCATTGCTGTACTGATTGGAACAGCCCTGCACGATGGTGAAATCTTTTTTATGCCGCGCCAAAGGAGAAAGTCCTTCGGACAACTTGTAGTCCGCCCCGGTGTCTTTCAGGTCGGGATACCAAGTCTCCTTCGTCACCCCGAAACCCATCCCCACGAAGACGACCCGTTTGGACGGCGCAGCTTTCGCCTTTTCCGCGGCGGACGCAAATCGACGGAACCCAATCGATTCCAAAGCCGGCAAGGCAATCAACGCGCCGGTGCCCCGTAAAAAATGTCGTCGACTAGTCGAGTCTTTCATAAAAAATCAACCTCGATCTTGCTCAGTTGGCCGCTTGCATTT
>JAPPPH010000042.1 GCA_028817635.1 Verrucomicrobiales bacterium
TACTTTCTCACCGGCGAACAACGCCGACCGATCTTCGGCTACAAAGTAGGCGAGAACCTGAATGTGGCTGACTACGCTGAACCGCAGGCAGGCGCCCTGCCCTCCATCGTTCGCAACCTCCGCATCCGCGGCAACGGCGAAGTATCCTACCTCGCCGCCGCTGCCAACGAGATTACCATGAAGGACGGCGGCTACATCATTGGCGACTCTATGCTCAAGATCAGCTTCCCGGAGATCGGCGATCTCCAGCCAAAGATTCGCGAGAACGCCGGACGCAAGGAACTGATCATCAAGCTCAACGTCGATGGCCGTACCACTCTCAAGCAACTCTACGAGTGGAACCTGTAAACCCGAAGAACAGAAAGGAATTTAAGAAAATGAAAAAAATCACACACCTCACACTGTTGGCCGGGTTTGCGCTTGGCCAAGCGATTGGCCTGCAGGCCGCCGACCCGGTCGAGTCTGACTACTACCAGATCGACCAAATCCCGATCCCCGAAGGGGTCGTGCTCGAGACCAGCGGCATTGAGATGCTGCCCAACGGCAAACTCGCTGTCTGTGGCCGCCGCGGCAACGTCTACGTCCTCACCAACCCCTTCGGCAAACCGGAGGAGGTCAAGTGGACGCTCTACGCCGAAGGCCTGCACGAGCCACTCAACCTCGCCTACGATGACGGCTGGCTTTACTGCACCCAGCGCGGCGAAGTCACCCGCATGCGGGACACCAACGACGATGATCGTGCGGATATTTTTGAGACTGTCAACGACGGTTGGGGCATCACCGGCGACTACCATGAGTACGCCTTCGGCACCCGGCCCGATCCCGATGGCAACATGTGGGTCGTGCTCTGCCTCACCGGCTCGTTCTCCAGCCAGATCGACTACCGCGGCTGGTGTGTGCGCATCACCAAGGAGGGCGAATTGATCCCGACCGCCAGCGGCATCCGCTCACCGGGCGGCATCGGCCTGAATCATCTGGGCGAAGCCTTCTACGCCGACAACCAAGGCCCGTGGAACGGCTCCAGCTCGCTCAAACACATCCCGGTCGGCTCGTTTCAGGGTCACCCCGGAGGCTGGCGGTGGTTCGATCTCGATGCAGTGAAGAAAATCATGAAGCGCCCGGCCAATGAGCCGAAGTCCGACAGCCGTTACCCTGCCGAGCGCGAGCGCGTGAAGGAACTCACCCCGCCGGCACTGGTCTTCCCGCACGGCGTGCTGGGCAATTCCACCAGCGGTTTCGCCTACGACAGCAACGGCAAATTCGGCCCGTTCAAAAACCAACTGCTTGTCTGCGACCAGACATTTTCCGTCGTCAATCGCGGCTTCCTCGAGAAGGTCAACGGCGTCTACCAGGGCGCGGCGTTCTCATTTCTCAAAGGCTTCGGCTCCGGCAACATCAGCGCGTATATGCACCTTGACGGCACGCTGTTCATCGGTGGCGCCGACCGTGGCTGGGGGGCACGTGGCGGCAAACGTTTCGCACTCGACCGCGTCACATGGAAAGGCAAGGTGCCTTTCGAGATTCACGAGATGCGAGCCAAGTCGGACGGGTTCGAGCTGACCTTCACCCACGAGGTCGACGCCAAAACTGCCGGCGACCTTTCCTCCTACAGCATGAGCGCGTACACCTACATCTACCGCTCGCAGTACGGCAGCCCAGTGGTCGACAAGCTCACCCCGAAAGTGATCGGCGCGGAGGTCACCGGCCCGAAGACGGTGCGCGTCACCGTGGACAAACTCACCAAGGGCCACGTCCACGAGTTGCAGGCCAAGGGCGTCCGTTCGCTGGACGGAAAACCGATTCTGCACCCGATCGGCTACTACACTCTCAACGAAATCCCGCCGGCTGAGGTCAACTAAAGCATCTCCGACAGGGAGGACTTGAACTTCCGGTAACAGACCGCGAACAACACCGCGGTCGGGATCAGCGCGAATGTTGATGCAGCCATCTGCACACCCTGCGGTGTGCGTTGGCTGACATCGTACAGCTTAGCCAATGCTAGCGGCAGCGTCTGCTGCGATTCCGTAGTCAACACATACATCGGGACGAGATGCTCATGCCACGCGAGAATGAAATGGATCATCCCGTAACTGAGCAGCGCCGGCCAAACGAGCGGCAGCATCGTGAGAAAAACACGAAACTCCGGCGCGCCGCACACCCGGGCCGCCTGCAGGTACTCCTCCGGTAGTTGGCGGAAAACCTGCGTGAAATAAATCACGCCAAGACCGGTGACCACCCCGGGCAGCATCACCCCGAACAACGAGTCGCTCAGGCCAAGCGCGTTCACCCACGAAAACAGCGGCACGGCAAAAAGCTGACGAGGAATCAGGATCAACGCGATCGCCAATAAGAACAGCGCGCGTTTCCCCCGGAACTGAAACCGCGCAAACGCATAGCCAGCCATCGCCGAGAGGGCGACCGCACCAAGCGCTTGGCCAAGCGACACCAGCAGCGAGTTCCCGAACACATCCCAAAACGAAACCCACTTGCCGGCAAGTAAATCGCGGACATTTTGCATGCTGAACTCATTCGGAAAAAACGTGTCCGCAATCCCGCTCCAGTACTCGGAGTCGAGCAGCTTCATCGGCCACAAACGCAATGGCTGAAAAAACTCACGGTTGGTCTTGAAGATGCCGAACACCATCCACAAAAACGGGTAGAACACCGCCATCAAAAACGGCAGTAGCAGAAGCGACGAAACGACTCGTCGAAGCAACCCCGGTTGTGTCGGATTGGCTTGGCTCATGCGATTCGCCTCCGCAAAAATAAAAACGCCCCCATGATCGTCAGCATTACCGGCAATAGGCTGATGCTGATCGCCGACGCCGTTCCGTACTCGAAGAACCGGGTTTTTTGGTACACGTACGAGATTGTCAGTAACCCGGCATCCGCCGTGCCTCCCGCGCCGCCAAGCAAAACGTACGCACCGGAGAAAAGCGAAAAGCCATCCACCAAAAGATAGACGGCCACGAACAACAAAACCGGCCGAAGCTGCGGCAGGGTGACATGCCAGAAATGATTCCAACGACTGCCGGTCGCCAGTCGGGCCGCCTCATAGTAGACCCGCGGGATGCCCTCCATCCCGGCGAGAATGAAAAATGTCATGAAACCGGTCCAGCGCCACACCGCCTGCAGCATCAACCCGGCAAGGATGAAATCCGGATCCTTCAACCAGTTAATCGGCGCTTGGCCAAGCGGCAGGACAATCAACTGGTTCAGAAGCCCGTTACGCCCGTGAAACACCATGAGGAACAGCACCGCGAGAACCGAGGGCGGCGTCAGCGCAGGCAACAACAGCGCGAACGTCAGCACCGGCCGCAGCCGACGAAACGTCGATCGTAGCAGGTGCGCCAACCAAAGCGAAAGCGGCACGATCACGACAATCGACGCCAGCGTGTAGCCGAAGCTGTTACGAATGGCCTTGAAGAAACGATCGTCCTTGGCCAAGGCGTGGTAGTGCTCCAGCCCCACGTACTCCGCCTGGCCAAGGCCGTTGGCCTGAAGGCTCATCTTCACCCCGCCGACCAACGGCACGAGCCAAAAGAGGATCAGGAAAAGAAGAAACGGGAGCAGAAACAAAAACGGCGTCCAACCCACACCGGCGTCGGCCCTGGGTGCAGGCTGGGCGCTCTCTAGCATCGTGCTGCGGATCAGAACCCGGGCTCGGCGGCCTCGAGCATGGTCTTCATTTTGTCGACCACCTCGGCCGGCTTCAGCTCACCGTAAATGAGGGAGTTAAAAAACGTCTCCTGAAACAGGAAGATCGCCTTGGCGCGGTTCGGGTGGCCAACCACCTCCGGCACCTCGGGCGAGAGTTTGACGAGCAGTTCGCCGAACTTTTGGTTGCTGAAAAACTCGTTCGGCTGCAGCAGGCGCTCATCCTTCCACGCCGGCGTGTAGGCGGGGAAACTGTTCCCGTCGAGAAAACGGCGCGCGTTGGATTCCTTGTTGGTGATGACGAACTCGATGAATTTCCAAGCCGCATCCGGCTGCTTGCTGCCCTTATTGATCATCAACCCCTGCCCCGCGAAGGTGGAGGTGCGGCGGCTGAGCTTGCCGTTCGGCAGCTTCCACGCCGGCAACGGCATGGCGCCCCACTTGCCCTTCAGATCCGGCGTGAACTGCTGGAGCATGTCGAGCCCGTACCAATCGGCACCGACCACCGTGAGCACTTCGCCAAACTGCACTGCGCTGTTGAAAAAGAGCGGGTCAAAAATCGAGGCGCGCTCCGGTACCATGCCGACGCCGGACTCCATCTGCTTGCGCATCCAGCCCAGCACCTCGATCGCCGCCTCGCGGTCGGGATAGACCGAACCGTCCTTGCCAAATAAATCGCTGCCACGCTGGCGCAACAGGATGCCGAAGTAGGTCGGGTCGAGCGCGATCATCGCCTTGCCGTGATCCTTCACCACCTTTTCGCCGGTAGAGACCAGTTTTTCCCAAGTCGTCAGCGAGGCCGGGTCGATGTCCATCTCCTTGAACAAGTCGGTGCGGTAGTAGAGCACCATCGCGCTGAGCGACTGCGGCACGCCGTAGGTCTTGCCCTTATACGCAAAAAGGCTTTGGCGGCTCTTGGCGATGTTTTTGTCGAGCTTGGCCTTTTTGATGCGATCACCCAGCTCGAGGAACGGCACCTCCCCCGCGAGGAACGCCCCAAAGAGCACCTCGTCGAGCTGCACCACATCGGGCGGGTTGATACCGGTCTTGATCGAGACGGCCAGTTTTTCCGGCATCTCGCGGAATCCGAAGGCCTGCACCTTGGCCTCGAACTTCTTGTCGACCTTCTCCTTGTACAGCTTGACCATGTTCTCGTAGTAGAGCTGGTCCTGAAAGGAACTGATCCAGATATCAATCGGCTTGGCCTGCACTGAACCGGCGAACGCCAGCCCCAGAGCCATCAATCCTGCAAATGCGTTTTTTAGTTTCATGAGAAAAATCGCGCCGGGAAAAATCCACCGAAGCACCGGCGGAGTCAATGCCATAGACGCCCGGCGGGGGGCGGCATTCAATCGCAGGACAAGCGCTTGGCCAAGCGGGCGACACGATTTTTGGCTGTGCTTTTGCGGAGCAGAGCGTAAAAGTCCCCGCCTTTCCGACATCCAAGCGAGGTCTCACCCTGCGGATGCCGACAAACAATTCGCTTCCCAATGAACGTGTTTTTGAAAAACGGAATGCTTGGTCTGGCTCTGGCCGGGGTCGCACAAACCGGCTTGGCCAAGGAACTGAAACTCGACGACCTGTTCCCACGGGACCGATTGCTCGAGGTCAACGTCACTATCGCGGAGGAAGACTGGGACACGCTACGTTATCAGCGGCGCACCCGCGAAAACGCCCTGCCGCCGAGCCGCAAATTCCAGCCGCCGCCCTCCCCGTACTCCTACGTCGAAGCCGACGTCACCATCGAGGGCGTCACCTACAAGAAGATCGGTATCCGCAAAAAAGGGTTCATCGGCTCGCAGGACACCACGCGCCCGTCGCTCAAGGTGAAGCTCGACTACAACAAAAAGGGGCAAAACATCGGCGGCCTGCGCAACCTGACGTTTAACAACAACCGACAGGATCGCAGCCTCATGAGCCAATTCATGGGCTACCAGATTTGGGACGAGGCCGGCTCACCCGGCTCCCGCTGCGCCTTCGCCAAGGTCACCATCAACGGCCGCAACCTCGGTGTGTACTGTCACGTGGAGACCGTCCGGGAGCCACTGCTCAAGCGGGAGTTTGGTAACGACAAGGGGACGCTGTTCGAGGGCACGGTAGTCGATTTTTATCCGGAGTGGGAGGGCAGCTTCGAGCGCAAGACCGGCGACAACAAAAAAGGACGCGATCACATCGTCAAGGTGATCAACGCACTGCAGGGCAGCGGCGGCAAAACCTTCGTCGGCGGCCCCATCCCGGGACGCGCCTGGGTGCCGACCAGCGGCGAGCACGATGACGAGTGGTTCAAACCCGGGTTCGATGACTCCGAGTGGATCGCCGGGACCAACGGCGCCGGCTACGAGACGCAGACCGGTTTCGAGAAACTCATCACGCCCAAGTTCAACTTCACCGAGCAGATGCACAATCGCGCCACCTCGCTTTATCTCCGGTTCCCGTTTGAACTGGAGAGTATCGACCACATCAAGGCCACGCGGAATCTGCTGCTGCGCATGAAGTGCGACGACGGCTTCGTTGCCTACATCAACGGCCATGAGGTCGCCCGTTACCATGCGCCGGAAAACGCGGCGTGGGACTCCACCGCCACCGGCAGCAGCGACGACGGCTCCAACGCCACCTTCGCCTCGTTCAACATCAACAACCACCGCGACAAGTTTCGTGTCGGCAAAAACATGCTCGCCATCCACGGCATGAACGTCAGCGCCGGCAGCACCGACTTCCTGCAGGTCGCCGAGCTGCAGACCAACGAGCACGATTATCAGGCGGCTATTTGGGACCTGATCGACGAGGAGGCGTTTTACCAGTTTTGGGCGCTCGAGGGGCTGCTTAGTTTTTGGGATGGCTACTCCGGCAACCGCAACAACTACTTCATCTACCTCAACCCCGAAACGGAGAAGTTTCACTTCCTACCGTGGGGTGCAGACTGCCTGTTCGAAAAATACAGCCGACTTCGCGTCGACCGCCGCTCGCCTCGCTCAGTGCGCCTGCACGGAATGGTGGCGCGGAAACTGTACCAGATTCCGTCCGTCCGGAAAAAATACGCCGCTACCATGAAGGCGTTGATGGCAAAGCATTGGAATGAGGAAAAACTACTCGCCGAAACCGAGCGAATCGAGGCCATGGTGAGCCCGCACATCAGCGACTACCAATGGCGCGGCATTCGCTTTGAGGCGGTTCGGGAATTCATCCGCAACCGCAGGCCTGACGTGGAGATCGAGATCAACGGCGAGGACATGCCGCTCTGGCCCCGATGACGAACCCTCGCCCGGCGACGGCCCCTTGTTTTTAATCTCGCTGCCCATCCAGTGGATGGCCCAGAGAAAAAGCAGCGCGATGATGAAAAACACCGCTCCAAGAATCAACAATCGCCTGACCCGCGAGTCCATCAGTCCAGCGCCTGACCCGTCTCCGCATCAAACCAAGCGGCGGCGTCCCAGTCGATTTCAAGTTTGATCCCATCGCTTGGCGCCTGGCCAAGCCCGGCCGTGCGCACAACCAGTGAATGCCCGGCCGTGCGTGTGTGCAACAGTGCCTCGTGCCCCAGCGTCTCGGTCGTTTCCAGTTTTGCCGGGAAGCCTGCGCCGTTATCGGCCAAGTGCACATTCTCCGGCCGAATGCCCAGCACGACTTCCGCGCCGGCGAACTTGGCCAAGCGCTTGGCCAAGCGCTCCGGCAGGCCAAGCGCCACCCCGCCATCAGCCTGCTCCGTGAACTGCATCGCCCCTTCGCCACCGAGTTTTCCGCGGACAAAATTCATCCCCGGGGTCCCAATGAAGTCGCCGACAAACTGGTGCGCCGGTCGTTGGTACAAATCCATCGGGGCCCCGACCTGCATCACCCGCCCCTGATCGAGCACGCACAGCCGTTGGCCAAGCGTCATCGCCTCCGTCTGGTCGTGTGTCACGAAAATCATCGTCGTCCCCAGACGGCGATGGAGCTGCGCAATCTCCGCGCGCATCTCCGCGCGCATTCGCGCGTCAAGATTTGAGAGCGGTTCGTCGAGCAGGAAGACCTTGGGCTGACACACCATCGCCCGGCCAAGCGCCACGCGCTGACGTTGCCCGCCGGACAGCTCGGATGGACGGCGCCGAAGCATACCCGACAGTCCCAGCACCTCCGCCGCCTCGGCAACACGGGATTGGATTTCCGGCTTGGGAATCTTCCGAAACTTTAGGCTGAACGCGATGTTTTGCTCCACGTTTAGGTGCGGGAACAGGGCGTAGTTTTGAAACACCATCGCCACGTCGCGATCCTGCGGCTTCACCCGGCTGACGTCCCGGTCTCCGAGTTGAATGGAGCCGGACGTTGGGTTTTCCAGTCCGGCGATCAATCGAAGCAGCGTCGACTTGCCGCAACCGGACGGGCCGACCAGCACCATGAACTCACCATCCGGAATCTCGAGGTCAACACCGTCCACCGCCGTCACCCTGCCATTGCGGCCGGCATCGTAGATTTTACCAAGATTGCTGAGTCGAACACTTGCCATGAGTCACTTCTTGGGCGGGCCGACCTTTTGCAACGGAGGCGTCACCGTCAAGTCCTTCGCGATGTACGCGACCACATTCCGCAGATCGGTGGGCGTAAGGTTTGCGGCGGCGGCCTTCATCAACACGCCGCCGACATCGCCCGGATGCACGCCGCGCTGGCCACTCGCGTACTTGCGCAATTGATCCATCAAAAACCAGTCCTCCTGCACATTGACCGGCGGGGAATTCAACTCGCGTTTGCCCTCCCCCTTATCGCCGTGACAGGACGCACAGCGGGTGGCGTACAGCGCTCGGCCCGTGGCAATGTCGCCCCGGATCACCCGCAGCGAAGGTTTCGGTTTTAGTTTTCCAAAATGAACAGCCAAGGCGGTCAACTCGGCATCTGTTTTTATTTTAGACATCGCTGCACCCATCAATTGCTCCGCCTTGTTTTTCGGATTTTTACCGCGCTGCCCGGTTTGAAATTTTTTCAACTGCGCCTCCAGATACCAGACCGGCAACCCGTCGAGTACCGGGCCGCGCTGCATCTCCTTCGTGCTATGACAAACCATGCAAGCATCCAACGTGGCCTTGTCCACTGCGGGTACAGTGCGGGCAGCCAAGCGCGAAGGCGACGTGCCATCCGGGGCACACCCCGCACCCACCATGCCCAACAGGCCAACCATCAAAGCCAACATGCCCAACCGCCATTCCATCTCGTCGCCGAAATCTACCCCGCATGCGCCGGTATCGCGAGTCGCCAAATCTCGCGCTGAGTGGTGGTTTTACATACGCTGCCGGGTCTTGGATTCTCGGCGGGCTCCCATGATGGCTTTGGCGCTCGGGGCGTTGGCCATTGGCTTCGCCCCGGTGTTTGCCGCGTTCGCGTTGAAGCCGGAGTACGGCGGGTTCGGGCCGGCGTCCATCGGCTTTTACCGCGTTTTTTTTGCGTTGCCACTGATGTGGCTGGTGCTGTGGGCGGCACCGGAAAAATCGCACCCGGCTCCCCGCCGGGAAAAACGGCCGACCGGACTGCTGGCGCTGGCCGGTTTTTTCTTCGCGGTGGATCTGGTTTCGTGGCACTGGTCGATCAAGTTCACCGCGGTGGCCAACGCCACGTTGCTCGCGAACTTCGCGCCGCTCTGGGTCACGTTGTGGGCGGGCCGGTTGTTCAGCGAAAAAATACAGCCCCGCTTTTTCATCGCGCTTGGCCTGGCGTTTGTCGGGGCGTTCATCCTGATGGGGGCCAGTTTTCAGCTCAGCACAGGGCAGCTTTTCGGTGATGCCCTGTCGCTTCTAACCGCGATCTCGTACGGCTCTTACATGTTGACGGTGAAGAAGCTGCGCGAGACCTGCCCGCCACAGGAGATCATGGCGTGGAGCGGTCTGTTCGCTGTTCCGCTGATGTTTGTTGCGGCGGTAGCCAGCGGCGAGACGCTGCTCTCGTCCAACCTAAACGGCTGGGCGGTGTTGCTTGGCTTGGCGTTGGTCAGTCACTTTGCCGGGCAGGGGCTGATCGCCTATGCCTTTGGCCACCTGTCGGCGTCGCTGACGTCGCTCAATCTGTTGTTGCAGCCGGTGTTTGCTGCTGCGCTTGGGTGGATGCTGCTTGGCCAAGCGATGGGCGGACAGCAGATGCTCGGGGCTGCCGTGGTGCTCGGCGCACTGGCCTTCGCCAATCTCCCGCGCCGCGCCAAATAATTTTGTGCCGCTTGGCCAAGCGTGGCAACGTGTGCGCAGATGGACGCCTTTCCCAACGAACCCAACGACACGGAGATGCCGATCGACGCCCCGGAACGGCGGCGCCTGCCGGTGTTGCTGCGGCGTGCGTGGTACGGGTTGAACCAGGCGTTCCGGCGACGCATCGCCCGGGCGGGCCTGACGCCGGATCAGTTCACGGTCATCCGCACGCTGCTCGAGGCGGAGCCGGATGGCCTCACGCAAAAGGCGCTCGCCGACGCCATGAGCAGCGACCCCAACACCATCGCCTCCCTGCTCGAGCGGATGGAGGCGAACGGTCTGGTGCAGCGGCGGCCGCATGAGAAAGATCGGCGCGCCAACCGGGTGGAGTTGCTGGCGGTGGCCAGAGAGAAGTACGAGGCGATCCGCGACGAGGCGATCGAGTTGCAGGGCCATGTGCTGGAACAATTGCCGGAGGGCGATCGGGAGAAGTTTCTAGAGCAACTGGAGGTCGTTGCCCAGGCGTGCCGGGATGTCGCCAGCCCGCAACGGTAAGGCTTAGCGGATTCCGCTGCCGATACGGTCGTTGGGGATATCGACCGGGTTGTTGCCGGAGGAGTCCTCCGGGTCGCCGCTTGTCAGCACAAATGCCGCAATGGCGATCACCCCCACCGCTGCCAAGGCTATCAGGAGACGTTTCATCAATCGCTTGGCCAAGCGTACGCGCCTGCGGCCGTGAGGCAAGGGGAAGTGTTGAAAACGGGGCTTGACACGGTTGAGACTGTGTCTCACTTTTGCCGGCCGCCCTTGCGGATCTGTCATGAAATCTTTTTTGAAATCGTCCTTTGCCCTTGGCCTGTTGGCTGGTGTTTCTGTCTCGGCTGCTGAGCTGAATGTCTATTCGCATCGCCACTACGATTCGGACGCAATCCTTTTCAAACAGTTCACCAAGGAGACCGGAATCAAGGTGAACGTGGTCAAGGCCAGCGCCGACCAGTTGATCCAGCGCCTGATCAGTGAGGGCAAAAACTCCCCGGCCGACGTGCTGCTGACGGTTGATGCCGGCCGCCTGCACCGGGCGAAGGCGGCGGGGGTGCTGCAGCCGGTGAAGTCCAAGACGCTGGCAAAAAATGTTCCCGCCTCAATGCGCGACCCCGAGGGACATTGGTACGGCATGACGGTACGTTCGCGCGTGATTGTTTATTCCAAGGATCGCGTGAAGCCAAGCGAGCTTTCCACCTACGAGGCCTTGGCCAAGCCGGAATGGAAGGGTCGCGTGGTGGCCCGTTCGTCGAGCAACATTTACAACCAGTCACTGCTCGCCTCGATCATTGCTGCCAACGGCAGCGAGAAGGCGCTCGCATGGGCCAAGGCAGTTCGCAGAAATATGGCCCGATCCCCGCGCGGCAGTGACCGGGACCAGGCGCGTGCCGTTGCAGCCGGGCTGGCCGATGTCGCCATCATGAACACGTACTACCTTGGCATCCTCGCCAATTCCTCCGTGGCAGCCGACCGCGAGGTGGCCGCAAAGGTCGGTGTGTTTTTCCCGAATCAGGACGACCGCGGCTCACACATCAACGTCAGCGGCGGTGGCGTGACGGCGAGCGCTAAAAACAAGAAGGAGGCGATCCGCTTTCTGGAATTCCTCACCAACGCCAAGTCGCAGGAGACGTTTGGAAACGTCAACTACGAGTACCCGGTGATCATCGGGAATAACAAGTCCGACCTACTCAAGGGCTGGGGATCGTTCAAGGCGGATGACGTGAATCTCTCCATCCTCGGCGCGAAAAATGCCGAGGCCGTCAAGCTGTTCGACCGGGCCGGTTGGGAGTAACGTTCCGCCGGCTTGACTGCCCACCTGTTCAACATCGCGCAACACGGGTTGCGCCGGCTGAAGCAAGAATTCCGTTTCAAGCTCAACGGCTGGACGGTTGGTGCCGTGATGGTCGGGCTGTTCCTCTTCCTGCCGATGGCCGAGGTGTTGTGGCACCTCACCAGCCCGGCGGAAAACTGGGAGCACCTCCGCGACACCGTCCTCGGCCGATACCTTAAGGGCTCGATCATCCTCGTCCTTGGCACGGCGGCGTTGTCCCTTTTTCTCGGTGTCTCGACCGCCTGGCTGGTGGCTTGCTGTGAATTTCCCGGGCGCAAATTTTTTGAATGGGTACTGGTTTTGCCGCTGGCCATCCCCACATACATCGCCGCCTACGCCTATTTCGATCTGCTCGACCGGTTGACCCCGCTGCTGATCTGGGTGCGTACAAACGTCAACCCGGCGGCGATGACCTGGCTCAGCGACACCATGATTTATCCGGTGACGATCGTGGTACTCTCAGCGGTGCTTTATCCGTATGTCTACCTCGTAGCGCGGGCGGCGTTCACCCGACAGAACAGCCAGTGCATCGAGGCGGCACGCACGCTTGGCCACGGGCCGCAATCGACGTTCTGGAGAGTTGCACTGCCCTTGGCCCGACCGGCGATCGTTGGCGGTGTGGCGCTGGTGATCATGGAAACGCTCAACGATTACGGTGCGGTGAAGCACTTCAACGTCCACACCTTCACGACCGGTATCTTCCGCACCTGGCTCTCGATGGGCGACCTGCAGGGTGCGTTGCGCTTGGCCGCCTGTCTGATGGCGTTGATCCTGTTTTTGATGGTGCTGGAAAAGTGGCTGCGCTTCGGGGCCAAGTTTCACAAAAACAGCCAAGCGGATCGGCCGTTCCAGCGTTATTCGCTTGGCCAAGCGAAGGCCGGCTTGGCCATCATTTGCTGCCTGCTGCCGCTGGTGATCGGGTTCGTGCTGCCGCTCTCGCGCTTGGCCTACTGGGCCAGCCTCAACGCTGGAAGGATGCTCGACTCGAGCTTTTTGAAGCTCACTTTCAACAGCGTTGCCGTTGCCACTGCAGCCGGTCTGGCCACGGTGGGGCTCGCGTTGTTTTTGGCCTACACGGCACGGTACTTTGGCAGCCGAACCGTCGGGGTGACCAACCGCTTGGCCATCCTCGGCTACGCCGTCCCGGGTGCGGTGATCGCGATGGGTATCCTGCTGGTCGCCGGGCAAGTGACGCAGGCCACTGGCTGGGTGCTCACCGGCTCGCTCACGGCGCTGGTGCTGGCGTATATCGTCCGGTTTCTTGCCGTCGCCTGGCAGCCGATCGACTCCGGCATGGAACGGAACTGTGCGCAACTCAACAACGCCTCGCGCTCGCTTGGCGCCACAGCCTCGCGCTCGTTGTTTGACGTCAACGTGCCGCTCCTGCGCAGTTCACTCGTCGCCGCCGGGCTGTTCGTATTCGTCGACACAATGAAGGAACTGCCACTCACGCTGATCCTCCGGCCAGCCAATTTTGAGACCCTCTCGACAAAGACTTACGACCTTGTCTATCAGTCGCAGATCCCCGAGTCGTCCGTCCCTGCGCTTTGCATCATTCTCGTCAGCCTGCTGCCGGTGATCTGGCTCAATCGACAGATGCGTGCCCCGGAAAAATGAAACTGCTCTCCATCCAATCCGTTTCAAAACAGTACACCGCCACCGATGCCCCCGCGGTCAACGGGGTCAGCTTCGACTGTAGCAGAGGGGAAGTCGTCGCGCTCATCGGCGGTAGCGGCAGCGGCAAAACCACGCTGCTCCGCATCATAGCCGGACTCGAGATTCCGGACGCCGGCGAGGTCGTGCTCGACGAAAAAATGTTGAACAGCCCGTCCGTTTTTGTCCCACCAGAGAGAGAAGCGCGATTGTGGACTGGTGTTTCAGGAATACGCACTTTTCCCAAACAAGACCGTTCGACAAAACATCGCCTTCGGCAAGGGCGCCACGGACGACCTCAAACAGGTTGAGAGTCTGGTCGAATTGGCCGGCATCGGCGGGTTGGATGAGCGATTTCCGCATGAAATTTCCGGAGGTCAACAACAGCGGGTCGCGCTCGTACGCGCGCTCGCCACGCGACCGACACTGCTGCTGCTCGACGAGCCGCTCAGTCATCTCGATCCCGAGTTAAGGGAATCGGTACGCACGGAGTTGCTCAAGCTGTTCCGCGAAACCAGCACCACCGTGCTGTTCGTTTCGCACGACATCGAGGATGCCATGGCGATGGCGGATCGAATGATCGTCATGCGGGAAGGTGCAGCGGAACAAATCGGAACACCTGGCGAGATTTACGATCGGCCGGCCAGCCCACACATCGCCCGGCTATTCGGCAAAACGAACTTTATCCCAATTGACCTCCTCCCGAATGCACCCCACTCCATCACGGACGAGACTGGCGAAGGTCAAGTCGTCCCCGTTCGCCCCCACCAATGGCAACTCGCCGACAACTCCAACGGCGGTGCAACAACCTTCACCGGTAAAGCGGTGTCGGCAACAAAACGGGGCGCGCATCAGGTAGTGCTACTGCAAACAGAAAGACTTTCACTCACGATTCATCTCCCCGGAAACACCACCGTGAAACCCGGAGACACGCTCACCGTGAGCTGCAATCTTTCGGTTTAGAACGCGGCGTTTTTCGGCGCCCGAGGGAACGGAATCACATCGCGCACGTTGGCCATGCCGGTGGCGTAGATGAGGGTGCGCTCGAAGCC
>JAPPPH010000220.1:0-446 GCA_028817635.1 Verrucomicrobiales bacterium
GTGTTGATCATGTATCAGTTGTAGATAATTACGGTAACGTCCTGTCTACGAATGACGAGGAAGGCTCGCTTGTGGCGGTGACATCTAGCCGTTTACGGGCACGCAAGGAGTTGGAGGATTATTTGGGCGAAAAGGTGGAAAGTATGCTCGAGAAGATTGTAGGCAGCGGAAACGTTGTGGCGCGAGTGTCGGCACAAATTGCAACGGATTCGGAGACAATCACATCGGAGACTTACGACAATGAAAACCCAGTTGAAAAGTTGACAACAACTTCCACTGAGGAAACCAAGGAACCGAATACAACTCCTGGAGGGCCGGCTGGGGTAACACCAAATATAGCAACCGGAGGAGCGAATACTCAGCCCGGTACCGACGCCGCAAATGAAGTTTCGTTCAGTAAGACCGATCGAACCACCGAATACGCGTTATCTAAGACGTTGACAAAA
>JAPPPH010000220.1:456-2962 GCA_028817635.1 Verrucomicrobiales bacterium
CAACCCCCGAATACGCTATATCTAAGACGATGACAAACAAAGTGATTCTACCCGGCAAAATAGAAGATTTGAATGCTGCTATTTTCGTGAATACAAGACAGGAACAAAACGCGACGAACGTCATCGCAAATATGGATAAGTTGCACAAGGCAGCCGTTCTTGCGTTGGGGCCGTATGTGAAGGATACAAACAATGTTCAGGTTGCAGCTACTACTTTTAATACCACTAAGTGGGATCAAATGGTCGCAGCGGTTGATTCCAATACCTTTTGGGATCGGTTTTGGGATTTGGGCAAATCGCTCATCTATGTTGCTCTCGCCGGGATTGGGTTGTTTATGGTGATGCGCACGTTCAAGCGAACCAGTGAGGAGTTTATTCCGACCGGAATGACCGTCGGTGAAATTATGGCTGGAGGATTGTCGCCGGAAGGAGCCCCGCTACCCGCAGGGGCAGTTGCGGGAGATAATCAGGCGGCAGCGTCGACAGCCGCAGTGCCGCCGGCGTCGGATGATGGCAGTGATGTCGAAATGATTACTGAGGAAAAGAAGAAACTCGTCATGGACTTTGGTTTGGGAGAGGAACAACCTGAGCGAGTTACAGTGGAAGTGTTGAAAGATTTGATTTCCGAAAAGCCGGATAAAATGAGCAAGGCCGCTCGTAGCTGGTTATTGTCCGGGGACAACACCACAGCAACGCCTGACGAATAATAATGTCTTCAGCAGCAAACGCTCAGGAAATCTCTCTCAGTCCGGTTCAAAAACTGGCAGCGTTGATGATTTTGCTGGGTGAGGAGGCGGCTGGGATCATTCTCAAAACCTTCGACAAAAATGAGCGTGAGTTGGTTTGCTCCGAGATGGCCAATCTCCCGATGCTTGGTTTGGAACAACAGCAAAGCATCCTCCGGGAGTTTACCGAACGCGCAGTGGCGGCAAATTCCTCGCTGGAGGGGAGTGAAGAATACACGAAGAAAGTTCTCGAGCGTGCGGTGGGTATGTTCGAGGCGGAGGAGATCATCAGTCGCGTCTCGATGAGTCGAACCTCGGTGGCTGCCATGCAACAGATCATCGACATGGATTCACTGGGTGTTACCAACTTGATCAAGGAGGAGCAGCCTCAAACCATTGCGCTGGTGATCAGTTATCTGCCTCCGGCCAAGGCGAGCGATGTATTGCTGCGTTTGCCGGAGTCCATCCGGGAAACCGTGGTGGAGCGATTGGCCAAGTTGGAGCCCACTCCAATCGAGGTCGTCGAGACGGTGGGGAGAACACTCTCCAAGAAGATCGGGGAGAAGATTACCCGTTCATTGAACCAGACCGGCGGATTCCAATCCGCAGCGTCCATGCTCAAAAACATGAACCGGGATTCGCGTGATGAGATTTTGAACAACATGGACGAACGCATTCCAGACTTGGTTCGTGAAATTAAATCCAAGATGTTCACCTTCGATGACCTGGCTGACCTCGACAACCGTGCCTTGCAAAAAGCCATGACTCAGGTGGACGCAGAGAAATTGCCGCTGGCACTCATTGCTGCGACAGACCGTGTGCGGGAGGCGTTGCTGGGGGCCATGTCCAAGCGGGCCGCAGAGGGTGTCATTGAGGAGATGGATAACTTGGGCAAGGTCAAGTTGGCTGAGATTAACTCGGCGCAGGAAGCCGTCGTTGCGGTTATTCGCGAGATGGAGGAATCGGGCGATTTGGATCTGGGATAAAAGACAATGGTTGAAGTGGAGGAACCCCAGGTAGGTGTAAAACTTGGCCAAGCGCTTGGCCAAGCGGAGGGCGTACTGAAGGATATCCGAATTGCGGGTGAAAATTCTCCACTTCAGCAAATCGAAGTGGTCCCAAAGGAGGATTTAAAACTGACCGAGCAGGCCGCCTACGAGCGGGGGAAAAAGGATGCAGAGGCATCATTGCAGGGCCAACTCGAGATGATGAAATCCGAGTACGCCGTTGAGCAGGATCAAAAGCTGGCCGACTTTTTCAAACAAATTCAGGATGACTTAGGGGGGCAGGTTCCGCGGATGCTTCAATCGCTTGAAAAACACGTCATCAATCTCGCAGCGGATATCGCGATGAAAATCGTGGCTGGTACCCCGATCGACAAGGCGATGGTGGAGACCGTGGTCAAGGACGCCTTGGCCAAGGCTGAGAAGGACACGGATGTGGTCGTGCTTTTGAATGAAGCCGACTTGGATTTGTTGAGCCAAGCGGATTCGGAGTTGCTGCATCGTACGCATGGTTCGAGTGAGGTGGTTTTCAAAGCCTCGCCTGAAGTTTCACGGGGCGGTTGTCTCCTGGAAACAAGATACGGAACCGTTGACGCCCGGATCGTGACCAAGGCGAATGTCCTGAAAAAAGCGGTGACAACATGATTCAGGCATTTTCAGACGGGGTGGGTGAACCGAAATTGATTCATCGGGCCCAGTCTCAATTGCCCGACATTCAATTGATACAGCACCGGGGAAGGGTGGTGCAGTTGATTGGCTTGGTGATCGAGTCGCAGG
>JAPPPH010000424.1 GCA_028817635.1 Verrucomicrobiales bacterium
GATCACGACCCCACGCCGAACGACCTCTGCGACCCACGCGCCCGGGAGGCGATCGGCAAGCTCCTGCCTAACGCTGAAAAACTGAACGTGCACCTCAACATGGAAAACATCTTTTTCAATGGCTACCTGCTTTCGCCGGAGGAGATGATCCGTTTCGTTGATAGTTACGACAGCGAACACATTCACGTGCACTTCGACACCGGCAACATCATGCTGTTCCAGTTTCCCGAGCACTGGATTCGCATCCTCGGCAAGCGCATCCGCAACGTGCACCTGAAGGAGTTCACCAAGAAGGGAACGGATCACTCGCTGGAGTCGTTCCGGCCGCTGCTCGACGGCACGACCAACTGGCCGGCCGTCATCGAGGCGTTCGACGAAATCGGTTACGACGGCTACCTGACGTTCGAATACTTCCATCCCTACCCCCACTACCCCGAAGCGTTGATCTACCAAACTGCCGACTCGCTCAACCGCATGCTCGGACGCCAAGTGTAGCACCACAATTCCAATGTCCGTGAACCCGATCTTCTCCCTTCTAATTCTCACCGCCGCAATTCCCGGGGCGCTCCTCGCAGACTGGCCGCAATTCCGGGGACCGGATGGTCAAGGGCATTCCAACGCAACCGGAATTCCTGTCGAATGGAGCGACACCAAAAACGTGAAATGGAAGATGCCCGTCCCCGGTCAGGGCTATTCCTCGCCAGTCATTTCTGGCGATCAAATCTGGATGACCAGCGCGGAAAAAAACGGCAAATCGCTACACGCAATCTGCCTCGACCTCGCCACCGGAAATCTGCTGCACAATATCGAGGTCATCACCACCAACGATGCCGGCCCACGCCATCGGCTCAACGGCTACGCCTCGCCTACCCCGGTATTGGATGAAGAGCATGTCTACGTACATTTCGGCCCGCGTGGGACGGTCTGCCTGAACCGAAACGGAAAAATCGTGTGGAAGAACACCGAGTTCAAATACAACGTAATTCAGGGTGGTGCCAGTTCCCCCATCCTCCATGACGACCTCCTGCTGCTGACCTGCGACGGCATCGATTTTCAATTCATCGTCGCGCTGGAAAAGCGGACCGGCAAAGTCCGCTGGAAACAACCCCGAGCCCATTTGGAGGCCGCAGCGAAAAAACGAAGTATTGCCAAGATGTCCTACTCCACACCGCTCATTCAACCGATCAACGGGGCGAATCAACTCGTCTGCTCTGGCGCGGATCACGTCGCGGGATACGATCTGGATACCGGCAAGGAATTGTGGTGGATGCCCTACGACGGTTTCTCCATCGTCGGCCGGCCGTCCTACGGGAACAGTATGTTCTACGTGGTTGACTCCATTCGGCAGGATCACTTTTGCGTCTACGCCGTCCGCCCGGGTAACGGCAAACTACAGGAGAACGAAATCGTCTGGGCCTATTCCAAAAGCGTTCCTCACGTGCCGTCTCCGCTCTTGGTCGACAAAGAGATTTACTTCGTACACGACGGCGGAGTGGCCACCTGCCTCGATGCCCTAACCGGAAAACGAATCTGGCAGGAACGCTTGGGTGGTAACCATGATGCCTCGCCCATCGAAATCCGTGGCCGACTTTATTTCGTGAACCGGGAGGGCAAAACCACCGTGCTGGCTGCTGGAAGAAAATTTGACGTACTCGCCACCAATCAACTCGACGGAACCTTCAAGGCATCCCCGGCCGTGGCCGACGGGGCATTGTTCCTGAGAAACGGCACCCACCTCTTTCGCATCGAGGCCAAGCGCTAAACCAAGCCCATACCGCATACCACGAAAAAACCCGACCGGTTTCCCGGTCGGGTCGTGAATTCGTTGCACTTGGACAAGCGCTTGGCCAAGCCGCAAAGGCTTAGTTATAGCCGGACTCGCCGTGCGCGGTGAGGTCCAAGCCCTCCTCTTCCTCGCTCTCGGTCACCCGCAGACTTCCGCCGCAGATCGCTTTGACTAGGTAGAGAATGATAACCGACACGATCAGCGTGTAAACTATCGTGATCGCCGAGGCTTTCAACTGAACGATAAACTGAGCCCCCATGCTATAGTCGCCACCGGATTTACCACCCAACGCCTCCGCCGCAAAAAATGCCACCAGCAGAGTACCAACCAAGCCGCCCACGCCGTGGACGCCCACCACGTCGAGCGAGTCATCATAGCCAAACTTTGATTTCACCGCAGTCGAAGCGAACCAGCAGATGAAACCAGAAGCCGTACCGATCACCAACGCGCCCATCGGACCCACATCGCCAGAAGCCGGAGTGATCGCAGCCAAGCCAGCAATAGCTCCGGTTACCGCACCCAACACGCTGGCCTTGCCGTGCTTCACCTTTTCAGACAAAGACCAAACAATCGTGGCCGTAGCGGCTGAGATGTGTGTGACAACCAAAGTCTGGGCAGCGCTACCATCAGCAACCAAGCCGCTGCCGGCGTTGAACCCGAACCAGCCAACCCAGAGCATCCCGGTACCGGTGACACACATCGGAAGGTTATGCGGTTGAAATTGCGCGGTCGGATACCCCTTGCGCGGCCCCACCAAAATACAGGCAGCCAAGGCACCGATACCGGCCGTGATATGAACCACGATGCCGCCAGCCAAATCCTTTGTTCCCCAATCAAGCATGAACCCATTACCACCCCACACCCAGTGGCAGACTGGTGCGTAAACTAGCAGTGCCCAAAGGGATGTAAACAAAATCATGGCAGAGAACTTCATCCGCTCGACGAACGCACCTACCATGAGGGCTGGAGTGATAATAAAAAATGTCATCTGAAATGCGAAAACCAGATAATCCGGCAGCCCATCATCACTCATCCCGTCGGCAGTCAGATTTTTTGCGAAAATCTCACCAAAACCACCCCAATATGGACTCGATTCTCCGAGTGCGATGGAGTAACCGCAAACTAGCCAAAGGATAGAAATGATCGCAGTTATCATTTAAGATTGGTTTAAATG
>JAPPPH010000286.1:0-922 GCA_028817635.1 Verrucomicrobiales bacterium
GTGGTGGCTGCGGCGGCGCGGACGGCTACCCCCGGGTTGGCGAGGGCATTCTTCCATCGCCTCTGGGCGATGTTTCCGTGGCGCGGCTTTGTGCATCCGGTCGAGGAGATGAGCTCGGAGTATCCACCAAGCCACCCGGAGTTGCTGGCCTGGCTGGCGCGCGATTTTGAACAATCCGGCCACGACATCAAAAAACTGATCCGCGACATTGTCCTAAGCGAGGTTTACCAACTCGACTCCAAGCCAAGCGGTGCGGCCCGGCCTGAGCCGTCGGTTTTCGCCGTGGCACTGGAAAAGCCGCTGCACGCCGAGGTGTTATTCCGCTCGCTGTTGGTCGCAACAGGCCGTTGGCCAAGCGCATCCGACACAAAAGTCGACGCCGCAGCTTTTCGCAAACTGCTGCTCTCGCAGTTTCCGGATCTGTTTCCGCGCGAGTACAACGCCTCTATCCAGCAGGCAATGTTTCTCTCCAACAACCCAATTGTGCGCGACATGCTGCAGCCGGACGGGGATGCGCCGGGGTTGAACCTGCCTTCACTTTTGCTCAATCTGCCCGGGCAGCCGGAGCGGGTCTCGGTGGCGTTTGAGACGGTATTCGGTCGGCCTCCTTCGCGAGATGAAACAGCGATGTTCGAAGGCTATCTGGCCAAGCGCGACGACCGCCTGGCCAAGGGCATTGAGCAGATGTTGTGGGCAATGGTTTGCAGCCCGGAATTTTTGATGAACCACTAATGGAAAACAATTCAGGCCAGGCGCACGATCAATGCGGCAGCCCCGAACACGGGCTGCATCGGCGGCGTTTTCTTGAGGGGCTGGGCGGTGGCGTGGGTGCCATCTCCGCCGCGAGTTGGGCCGGCCTTTTCTCCAACCCGGTGTTTGCCGAGCAAACGAAGCGCAAACAGAAACGCTGTATCCTGCTTGG
>JAPPPH010000286.1:932-2974 GCA_028817635.1 Verrucomicrobiales bacterium
GTGTTTGCCGATCAAACCAAGCGCAAACAAAAGCGGTGCATCCTGCTTTGGCTCTGCGGTGGCCCCAGCCAGTTCGAGAGCTGGGATCCCAAGCCGGGCCGAATCACCGGTGGACCGTTCAAGAGCATCCCCACCTCGCTGCCCGGGTATCACGTCAGTGAGTTGATGCCGAATTGTGCCAAGATCATGCACAAGCTCGCGGTGGTACGCTCGATGAAGACCGACCTCGAGAACCACAACACCGCCATCGATCTGCTGAACCGGGGAGACAAGCCGCGCCCACCGTTCGTGCGACCCACGCTGGGCTCGGTGCTTGGCCAGCAACTGGGGCAGCTCGACAGCCCCATTCCCAATTTCATACTGCTCGACCCCTGCCCGGAGGGGAATGAGTTCAAGGGTTTTAAGGCAGGCAACTGGGCCGGCTGGCTGGGTGCCGAGTACGGCCCGGTTCGGCTGGGCGGCCAGTACAAGCTGCCGGACGTCAAACGGCTGCCGGACATCACCAGCACCGACCACGAAGAGCGCGAGGCACTGCGGCGTTTCATCGGCCGCAAGTATGAGAACGACCGCCAAAGTGCGGCGGCTTCCTCCCAAAACGCGGCTTTCGCCCGGGTCAAGGGTCTGATGAGCTGCGCCGACCTGTTTGACCTTGAGCGGCTGCCGCAAAAAGATCGCGACCGGTACGGCCCGGGAACATTCGGACTGCACACGCTGCTGTCGCGGCACTTGGTCGAGAACGGTGCTCCGTTTGTGATGGTGGCCAACGGCATGCCTTGGGACAGCCATGTGTTTCACAATGAGATTTACCAGATGGTGATCCCGGATTTGGACAACATCATTTACCAGCTCGTCACCGACCTCGAGGAGCGCGGCATGCTCGACGACACGCTCGTAGTTGCGATGGGCGAGTTCGGCCGTACGCCCGGGATCAACCAGGCCCGGGGCCGGGATCACTACCCGAAGGCGTGGAGCATGATGATGACCGGTTGCGGCATCAAGCAGGGTGTCGTGGTTGGCGAAACTGACAAGGACGGCTACGAGGTCGCCAGCAAATCTTACGACGAGCGAAACCTGTTCGCCACCATCTTCACCGCGCTGGGCCTCGACCCCCACCGCGAATACGACCTGCCCGGTCTGCCAACTTTTCATTACGTGGAGGAAAAAGCGGAGCCGATCCGTGAGTTGCTTGCCTGAGCCATGGCCGAGGAAATTCAACAACCCAAGGTGCAGGCTAAGCAGGCCAAGGAAGTCCGGCTGCCCACGTCGGCGTATGGCCTTGCGCTCTCTAGCGACGACAACCTGTGCCATGTCACCGGCATGGACGGCGGAGTGCACGAAGTCGAGATTCCGTCCGGCGAAACCAAACGCATCGGGGGCCACGACAGTTATGCCGCCTCGCTCGAGCGGCTGCCCGGCAGTCAAACGCTGATCTCCGCCGGGTACGATGGCCGCATCCTCTGGCACGACTTGGCCAAGCGCGAGCTTGTACGCGACGTCAAGGCTCGCGATTTTTGGAGCTGGCAGATGAAGGTCTCCGACGATGAAACCAGACTCGACAGCGTCACCGGCCGCTACGCACGAATATGTAAAAAGACTCTAAATATTCACCGGACGCTACGCCTGTGGCGGCTACAAATACGAACCGGCCCCCGAGGTTGAGCCGTCGGTGCGGGTTTACGACACAGCCACGGGCGAGCACTTGGCCAAGTTTCCGCACATTCCGCCTGTGCAATCATTGGCGTTCAGCCCGGACAACCGTTTTTTGGCCGCCGGCAACCTGATGGGTGATATTCGCGTATGGGACTTGGCCAAGCGCGAGCAGGTCGCCAAGTGGACAACCGGCTCGTTCACCGGCTGGGGCATCATCAAGGGGCACTATTACACCGGCGGCATTTTTGACATGCGCTTTTCCGACGATAGCAACGAGCTGTTGGTCTGCGGAATGGGCTCCACGCGCGACCCCGCCGCTGGCAACGGAAAACAGCTTTGGCAACGGTTTGATTGGCGCGCCAACACGGCCAAAAAACTCGATGAAACACACT
>JAPPPH010000295.1 GCA_028817635.1 Verrucomicrobiales bacterium
CGCTTGGCCAAGCGGCTGAGCCGGCCTAATCGAGCCGTTTTCGGGATGTAACTTTTTCGTGACAATCGCGTATTAGGCATTAAATTTCCCGGCCCGCCGGTGCTGGTTGGCAACGGCCGGGCATTTTTCCCGACAACTTTTTCAAGGAACTTGGCGGACAACCTGCAAAGACAACGCTACGAGCACAAGTATATCATTCGCGAGAATGTGGCCTTGGCTGTGCGTGACTTTGTGTCCTCCTACCTTGAGTTAGACTCGTTCGGGGCCACCCAGCCGAACAAGTCTTATCCGGTTCACAGCCTATATCTCGACTCGCCTGATCTGAGACTTTACCAAACGACGATCAACGGGGACAAAAACCGGTACAAGCTGCGGATTCGATTTTACGAGGATCGCCCGAAGGCTCCGGTGTTTTTCGAGATCAAGCGCCGGACGGACAACACAATCTCCAAGCAGCGGGGCGGGGTGAAGCGCGAGGCGCTGGACCAGGTCATGGCCGGGCAGTTGCCATTGCCGGAACACATGGCCAGCGATGACCCGCAACACCGCGCCGCCATCGAGCAGTTCATTCATCACATGAATGAGTTGAACGCCACACCCAAGGCGCACGTGGCCTACTACCGCGAGGCGTGGATCAGCACAGACGATAACTCCGTGCGCGTGACGATGGATCGCGAGACGCGAATTCAAGTCGACCCGACTTACCGGATGATGACGGATATGACCGATCCACATTACGTGTTTGGCGATAACATCGTGCTGGAATTAAAATTTACCAATCGCTATCCTGACTGGTTTCGCGAGCTGGTACGAATTTTCGGCCTCGCACAATGTGGTGCAGCCAAGTACGTCGATGGCGTGACGCTGATCGGCGAGAGCAAGGTGCGCATGAGTTTGGACGCCCAAGGGCATCCCATGGCCTCCAACACGGAGGTCGTTCAACACTAAAAAAATGGATCACTGGTTTCTACAGGGCGACTACACGCCGGTACCGACAGATGTTCCCATGATGCTCATGGGATTGATGTTGGCGTTTTGTTGCGGGCACGCTATCGCGTGGGTTTACATGTTCACCCATTCCGGGTTGTCGTACTCACGCTCCTTTGTCAACTCACTCGTTGTCATTCCGACGATCGTCTCGATGGTGATGCTCGTCCTCTCGAATAACCTCGTGACGGCATTTGGTCTAATGGCCGTATTTGCGATCGTCCGTTTCCGGAATATTCTGAGGGACACGCTCGATACCTCGTACATTTTGTCGGTCATCGTGGTGGGTATGGCCTGCGGTACATTGAAATTTTCCACCGCCATCGCCGGCTGTGGAATGATCTGCCTGATCATGTTTTACATCCGCGTGACATCGTTCGGCACACGGCACCGTTACGACACAATTTTGAATCTTCACTGGCAGCGCCCGACACCGGAACTGGGTGAATTGAACGAAGCGCTAGCGCGGCACTCACGTCGCTCGCGATGTGTCAGCGAACGCACCGGGGACGGCTCAGCCGGGGTCGATTTCTCCTACCGATTGCTGCTGCGCGACCCGGCCCGGCTCGAGGATTTGTTGGTGGAACTCCGTGAAATGGACGGTGTTTCCCGTGTAACCGGCCTGAAGGCTGAGGAAGAATCGGAGATTTAAGATGAGCAACAAACAACCCATCCCGATTCCGGCGGCACAGCGGTGGCAGGATTTTCGGCAAATTTTACTCCCATTAATTGTCTTTTCGCTGTGCATTTTGGGTCTTGGTCTGCTCTGGTGGAATAAGATTGCACCGTCCACCGTGGTGGGCGAGGCGCGTTCGGATAACATCGTCATCTCCAGCCCCCGCGCCGGTTTGCTGAAGGAGGTTCATGTTGGCCGGTTCGACGAAATCAAGATGGGCGAGCCGATCGCCGAGGTGGACTACTCCACCGATCCGAATTACGTCGATGCTCAGGTCGAGTGGGTGCGCGCTCAGGTCGACTTGTTGACGTTGACCATCGACCCGGTGCAACGTGCGCGAACCACGCTGGACTACAACCAATTACGCCTCGACTGGCTCAACGAGAGAACTACGCTGGCCGCGCTCAAGATCGAGTACGAAAACTCCGAACGCGAATACCAGCGCGTGGCCAAGCTGTTCAAGGATCAGCTTGTCTCCGAGTCGGTTTACAATAAGGCCCAGACCGACCGGGACAGCTACAAGGTACGGGTGGAGGAGAAAGCCGGGTTGGTGTCATCGATAGAACAGTCGTTGCGCGAAGCACAGGATAACGACCCCGCAAGTCAACTGGACAAGGTGCGAATCGAAAAACTCGATCAGAGCCTCGCCCGCGTTGAGGAATTGCTCAACCCGATCATTCTAAACTCCCCGATCGATGGCAAAATCGGCAGCATCAGCAAACAGTCTGGCGAGAGCGTGGGTGATGGGGAAACCATTGCCACCATCAGCTCATCCAAGGTCAAGAAGGTCGTGGGCTACATTCCACAGCCGATCAATTTCGAGCCCAAGGTCGGCGACGATGTTGAAGTGCGCACACGACGCCTTCGCGGCAAGCAGATCATCAAGGCTAAGGTCTCGAAAGTCAGCAATCGGCTGGAAGCGGTGGGTAGCGGAATCCTCCGTGATCGTGCGGCTTACAAGAAGGTTTTGCCGTTCACGATCGATTTAAAACCGGCTGAAGCGAACGACGGCAAGCCAATCAGCCTGCACCCCGGCGAACTGGTCGACATCCACTTCATCAACCAATGAGCCACTTGGCCAAGCGCTTGGCCAAGCGGAAGCGAGCCTCGGCTTAAATCTGGTTTTCCTGACTGCTTTCGCCCAGTGCCTCTGACAGCAGGCCAAGCGTCTTGCTTCTCGAGACGGAACCAACCAAGCGCATTTCCCGTTCGGAATTCACCACTGGAATCATCTCCATCTCCGATCC
>JAPPPH010000338.1 GCA_028817635.1 Verrucomicrobiales bacterium
AAACTAACCACGGCAACGCATAAAACGAATTTGGACTTCAGCGCGGCAAAGATTGTCCAACGGAACCTGTAAGGCAAAGCTCTTTTCACAATTCCATCCGCTACTTATTCTTCCGGCGCTTGGCTTTGCGGGCCATTGCCTCGCGTTCCTGTGCTTGGACGACTGATTCGCGGAACTCGGCGTCGTCCCTGCGCCTGAACGTCTCCAGCAACGGGTCATCAGTTTTCACCATCCAACGCTCCAGTTGCTTACGCAAACGGCCAAGCGCAGCTCGATGCTCGGGGCTGTCAATCAGGTTACTGAGGCAGTCGGGGTCGGCGGCAACATCGTACAACTCCTCCGGCACACGGAACTTGTACAAGGCCAAGCGCTTGGCCAAGCGCGGATTCGACTTGGCCAAGGCGGCCATCCGGCGGTAGGTCACCGTGCCGGTCGTCGCGGTGGCAAAGACACGCTCACCGTTCGACCACGGGTTGAAAATATAGAGATACTTTTTGGACTGAATCGCCCGCATGGGATCTCGCGATGCACCGGAGTTTTCGTTGTATTCCTTGATGACATGACCCCAACCCTTCCGTTTTTGGCCTTTGATTAACGGCAGAAATGAGCGGCCATCGAGGCGTTTCGGATGCTCTGCCCCGGCGATGTCGAGCAGGGTCGGCAACATGTCCACGGCGGAAACCATGTGTCGTTTGTCGATCGCTCCAGCCTTGGTCACCCCCGGCCAGCGAACGATCCACGGGGAGTGAGTGCTGTGGTGGTACAGCTGCGTCTTGGCAAACGGCAGCGGCATCCCGTGGTCGGAGAGGAATACCACGACCGTGTTTTTGGCTTCACCACTCTTGTCGAGTGCCTCAAGGATTTTGCCCACGCAATCATCCGCACGACGCACGCTGGAATAGTACAGTGCGAGTTCCTCCCTCACCGCCGGATCGTCGAAAAGAAAACCGGGGATCGGCACTTCATCCGCCTTGAAAATCCGCGATGGCACATGCGGATCCTCGCCACCACCCTTGACCTTGCTCCAAAACGGCTTGTGCGGATCGGACACATTCACCACAAGACAAAACGGTTTGCCCGCAGCCTTTGCCTTTTGGATGCCATCGGTCGTGGAGATCCCGAACGAATCGGCATCCTTGTAATGCCCTTTTTTTCCGTTCGGCAACGTGTCGAGATTGGCATCCCAAGCGTACGGCTGGTACGGAGTGGAGTGCGACACCTTGCCCCGGATGCCGGTGAAGTAACCTGCATTCTTCATCAGGTCGACCATGTGCGGCCAGCCGGGATTCTTCACCTGATAAAAGCCTTCGACCTTGTTGTTGTGGGAGATCAGGCCGGAGAACATAACGTTGCGCCCGGGCATGCAATTGCCAACGGTCATGTGCGCGTGGGCAAAGCGCAGGCCCTGCTTGGCCAAGCGATCGATATTCGGCGTGGTGTCGGGCAGCTTGGCGCCGAACGCCCCGATCGAGTCCGCGCTCATATCGTCCACAGTGATCATTAAAATATTCACCGGTGCCGCCTGCAGCGTCCCGGCAAACAATCCAATTAATAGGATTAGTTTCTTCATATGAATTGAAATTAGTTGCGTTTGCGCCCCCGATGAAACGGGGAATCTTGCGGAATCTTCTGAATCGGCGTGACCTTCTTTGGCAACGCGTTGGCCAAGCGCATCTTCACCTTGGCCAAGCGCGGATCGGCGATCAGGTTTTTGAATTCATGCGGATCTTTTTCCAGATCATACAATTCCTCGAATCCATCGCCGTACCGAATGAACCGATACCGGGAATCCGCTACAGCCAGCGACGGGGTTTTCTCGTTCCAAAATTGAAACGCCGTCAACGCCATCCGCTCGCGAGGCGCATTGGGATTCTTCAATTGCGGCACCAGCGAAACTCCGGTGCACAACTCCGGCACCGGCAACCCCGCCAATTCGCAGAGGGTTGGATAAATGTCGGTGAGTGTCGTGGGTTGACGGGTGCTCGCCCCATCGCGACTCACCCCGGGAGCATGCACAAAAAACGGCACGCGAGTCGTTTGATCCCACAGGGCAAATTTCTCCCAGTTTTGTTTTTCGCCAATGTGAAATCCGTGATCACTCCACAAAACGATGATGGTGTTGTCCTTCATCGGCGAGGCGTCCAGCGCATCCAGCAATCGACCCAGTTGATGATCCACGTAACTGATGCTCGCGAGATAGCCCTGCATGAATTTTTTCCACTGCTTATTATCCGTCACCCACTTGTGCCAACCCTGTCGGCCGTGGCTGTGCGCGTCCTTCATGTCGTCCTGAAGATGCTTCGGAAGCTGGACCTCATCCAGCGGATAAAGATCGAACCAGCGCTTGGGCACCTCCCACGGGATGTGCGGACGGAAGAGGCCCACCGCGAGAAACAACGGCTTGTCGCCCGGCTGTTTCATCTGTTCGATGGCCCAGTCCGTGACAAGGTGGTCGCCGTAGCTCTCCTCCGGTTGAGGCAATGGTGCCGCACCAAACAACTGGCTGCTGGAGTGCCCGCCAAGCGGACGGCCCTTGGTCAAACCGGCATCGATATCCGACACCAGTTTCGGCCTTGGCCAATCGGCCGAAATCGGGTCGTTGGGATCGCCGCGATAATCGTCCCACGCCTCGGGATCATTTTGTGAGTCCCCCGGCGTCCACTGTAGCGTGTGAAAGATCTTCCCCCCACCAAGCGCCCGGTATCCGTGATTGCGGAAATGCTGGGACAACACCACCGCGTTTTCGAGCATCGCCGACTCATGGCGCCACCTCGGGCCATGCGCCCCGAACATGTTCCGGTAAATCCCCGACTTCACCGGGTGCACACCGGTCATCACCGCCACGCGCGACGGGTGGCATGCCGGCGCGGCACAGTGCGCGTTGGCGAACGTCACCGAACGCTT
>JAPPPH010000021.1 GCA_028817635.1 Verrucomicrobiales bacterium
GATGCCGGCGCGGACCGCGCGGCGCAGAGCGACGGCCACGATCTGCGTGCCGCTGGCAGCGAGCGCATCGCGCAGCGATTCGTTCGACGAAAATTTTCCCGTGCCGAGAAACAGTCGGGAGTCGAACGTACGATCTGCGATGGTGAGTGGCGCGGTTTCCAGCGACATCGGAAAAAAACTAGTCGAGCCCGGGGCGGATGTCGAGATGACCCAGCCTGTTCACTTTTCTTTATCCGGGCGGGGGCGGGGGCCGAAGATGGCGGTGCCAACCCGGACGATGGTGGCGCCTTCCGCGATGGCCACCTCGAAGTCACCGCTCATGCCCATGCTCAGGTGCGGCAGCGGCGCGCCGAGTATTTGCTCACACTCCTCCTTGATTTCACGGAGATGCCGAAACACGCCACGCACCTTTTCCGGTTCCGGCGTCCATGGCGCGAGAGTCATCAGGCCGTGAATTTCCAGACGCGGTAGATCGTTGATGGCGTTGAGATACTCAAGCACCTCGCCCGGGGCGAACCCGTGTTTGCTGGCTTCGCCGGCGACGTTGACCTCGAGTAACACAGGCATGTCTTTTGCCGCGTTGTGTGCGTGCTTGTTAATTTCCTCGGCGATCGACATGCGATCGACGCTGTGGATCATGCTGAAAAAACGGACGGCATCCCGGCACTTGTTCGATTGTAAATGGCCGATCAGGTGCCACTCGAGGTTGCCCGGGCAGGCTGAAATTTTCAGCTTGGCTTCCTGCACCCGGTTTTCCCCGAAAACACGGCAGCCGTGATAGGTCAGCTCTCGGACGGCGTCGGGGGTGTGATTTTTCGAGACCGGCAACAACATCACCTCGGCAGGATCACGGCCGGCCGCCTCGCAGGCGGTGCGAATCCTGTCGCGAATCTGTTGCAGTCGCTCATCCAGTTCCATGCGCGCGATTTAGCCACAGGGCGGGGTGGTGCGGCAAGGGCGCTTGGCTTCGGCTGTTTTGGCGCTTGCCTCGGGCGGGGCGCCGCTCGCAGGATGCCGCGCATGGCGCGCAGCTATTGGTTGGTCAAACAGGAACCGGAAGCCTACTCATGGGACGACTTCGTGAAGGAAGGCGAGACGTACTGGGACGGGGTGCGAAATTATCAGGCCCGGAACAACCTCCGGGCGATGAAGAAGGGCGACCTTGTTTTTTTCTACCACAGTGTGAGCGATAAGGAGGTTGTCGGCGTGGCCAAGGTGACGAAGGAACATTATCCCGACCCGACGGCAAAAGAGGGCGACTGGTCGGTGGTTGATCTCGCTGCGGCCAAGCCGATGAAAAAGCCGGTGAGTCTGGCACAGATCAAGGCCGAGAAGTCACTTGAAAACATCGCGCTGATTAAGCAGTCCAGGCTCTCCGTGATGCCGATCACTGAGCCTGAGTTTCGGCGCATTCTCGAGTTGGGCGAAACCAAGGTGCGTTGATCCAGCCAAGCGCTTGGCCAAGCGCAAAAAAACCGGGCCAAACAAGTTGGCCCGGGGTAGATTTCGATTTTTTCTGACTGGCTTTAGCCGTGCAGCTCGCCTTCGGTGAAGAAGCGCTTGAGTTCCGCCTGGCCGTTCTCGACCGAGTCGGAGGCGTGCACCAAGTTGCGCATTTTGTCCTGCCCGAAGTCACCACGGATGGTGCCTTTCTCGGCGATGGTGGAGTCGGTCGGGCCGACCATGTCGCGCACGCGGGTGATGGCGTTCTCGCCGCGCATGGCGAGTGCCACCACGGGTTGAGACTGCATGAATCCCTGAATCTCAGGGAAAAACGGCTTGTCGGCTAGATGCGCGTAATGCTCGCGCAGAATCTCGTCCGACAGGCGCATCATCTTCACGCCGAACACGTCGAAGCCGGCTTCCTCGAAGCGCTTCAACACCTCACCGCACTTGCGGCCTTCAAGACAGTCAGGTTTTAACAAGACAAGTGTCTCTTCCATAAGCGCGGGAATCATGCCCCGCAATCGCCGTGTGGAAAGCGAAAAGTGAAGATTACGCGATTTTTCTCCGCTTGGCCAAGCGGGCATAAGCTTGGCCAACTGTCCCGGTCGCCTTCCTTCGGTTACGTCATGTGGGCACCGATGGCGTCGGTATAAACGGCGTAGAGGCTTTGGCTGGCGGTCATGAACAGGCGGTTGCGCTTGCGGCCACCGAAGCAGACGTTGGAGCAGATTTCCGGAAGGAGAATCTGGCCGATGCGGTCGCCGTTCGGAGCAAACACATGCACGCCGTCGTAGCCGTCCCCGACCCAGCCTGCGCTGGCCCAGATGTTGCCATCGATGTCGGCACGGATGCCGTCTGCATTTCCGGGCTTGTCGAAGCCGTCCAGTTTCATCGAGGCAAACTCGCGTCCTTTTTTCAGCTTTTCGCCGTCGACATCCCACACCTTGATGTTCTTTCCGTCGCCGGTGTCGGAGACGTAGAGCTTGCTCAGGTCGGGCGCGAAGCAGAGGCCGTTGGGTTTGAAGATGTCATCGGCCACCTTGGTGATCGCGCCGGTTTTGGCATCGATGCGGTAGATGGCTTCCTTGAGGTGGAGCGGCCCCTTGTTGCCCTCGTAATGCCACATGCTACCGTAGCCGGGATCGGTGAACCAGATCGAGCCGTCGCCCTTGTGCACTACTGCGTCGTTTGGTGCGTTGAACGGTTTACCGTCGAAGCTCGACGCGAGGATGGTTTCGGTTCCGTCGTATTCGTATCGAACCACCCGGCGGTTGCCGTGCTGGCAGGAAATCTGGCGGCCTTGATAGTCGAACGTGTTGCCGTTGCTGTTGCCGCTGGGTTTGCGGAATAGAGTCACCCGGTTGTCGTCCTCGATCCAGCGCATCTGCAGATTGTTTGGAATGTCGCTGAAAACAAGGTAGCGCCCGACGCCGTTCCACGCGCAGCCCTCGGTCC
>JAPPPH010000465.1 GCA_028817635.1 Verrucomicrobiales bacterium
GTGTAGTTTGCGGCGCCATCGCTTTTTTGCACCATCGCGAAAACAGTTGGCAGCCAAGCGAAGTCATCTACGTCACCGACGGTCGGCAGCAGCTCCATTTTCAGCAACTCTTTGCGCTCTACACGCGCTGGAAACCGCAGCACACGATGAAGCTGAACCACGTTTGGTTTGGCGCCATCCTTGGTGAGGATGGCAGACCGTTCAAGACTCGCAGTGGCGAGATCATCCGCCTGAGCGATCTGCTCAACGAGGCCGAGCAACGCGCGTTCGATGCCGTGACGGAAAAGAGCCCGGACCTGCCGGAGGACGATCGGCGGGAGATCGCCCGCGTGGTGGGCATCGGCGCGATCAAGTACGCCGATCTCTCCGGCAATCGCCAGAGCGATTACGTTTTCAGTTGGGATAACATGCTCGCGTTGGTGGGCAACACCGCGCCGTATCTACTCTACGCCTACACGCGTATCCGCAGCATCTTCCGCAAGTTCGACGGCGAGACGCTCGAGCCACCCGCCAGCTTTGCGCTTGGCCAAGCGGAGGAGATCGCCCTGGCCAAGCATCTGTTGAGGTTTGGCTTGGTGCTGGAACAGGTGATTGACGAGTGCCGGCCGAATTTTCTCTGCAACTACCTGTACGAACTCGCCGGATTCTTCGGCTCGTTTTACGAGAACTGCCCGGTGCTGCAGGCCGAGGGCGAGGTGCGCGCCCAGCGCCTGGCGTTGTGTGACCTTGCGGGCCGGGTGCTCAAGACCGGCCTCGAGACGCTTGGCCTCGAGACCACCGAGCGGATGTGAGCCGTGCCCGCGCGGAGAAAAACGGCTGACGATTCCCGTTGGATCCGCATCGAGGGAGCCCGCGAACACAACTTGCGCGACATCTCCGTCCGCATCCCCCGTGACAAGCTGGTTGTGGTCACCGGGGTGAGTGGATCCGGCAAAAGCACGCTGGCGTTCGATATTCTTTTCTCTGAGGGTCAGCGCCGTTTTCTCGATTCCCTCAACGCCTACGCCCGGCAGTTTGTGGAGCAGATGCCGAGGCCGGATGTCGATGCCGTCCACGGCCTGCCGCCGACGGTCAGCATCGAGCAACGCATCTCGCGTGGCGGCGGCAAAAGTACCGTCGCCACCGTGACGGAGATTCACCATTTCATCCGCCTACTTTTCACCAAGCTCGGCGTCATCCACTGCCCGGACTGCCAACTGCCGGTGCAGGCACAGACGCTCGACTCGTTAACCCGAACTCTGCAAGGGCAGGTCAGGGCGCGTGGTCCGCTGCGATTGCTCGCTCCGCGCATCCGTAACCGTAAGGGCTTTCACACCGACGTCGGCGAATGGGCGGCCCGTAACGGGTACGAACAATTACGGGCCGATGGGGAATTTCTTCCCACGGCAGAGCCGCTTCGGCTCGATCGATTTCGGGAACATGACGTCGAGGTTGTGATCGGGCAGGTCAAATCAACACGCGGCAGGTCGCTTGAGACGTTGATCAGCGAGGCGCTCAACCACGGCCGGGGCACGCTGTTTGCCGTTGACGAGTCTGGCGGTGAAACGGTTCACGCCACCAGTAACGCCTGCGGTGGTTGCGGCCGGTCATTCGCGCCGCTGGATCCAAAGGATTTCAGTTACAACTCCCCGCGCGGGTGGTGCCCTACATGTCGCGGGTTTGGAGAGACGTTTGACATGCCGGAGGTGGATCGTGGCGAAGCACAAGAGGCGGTCGAGGAGACCTGGTTTGAATGGCTCCAGGATCAGCGGGAAATCTGTACTGAATGCAACGGCTCTAGATTGAACGCCCTCGCGCGTTCCGTCCGCCTGCCGTTGGCGGTTCCGGCTAGGGTAAAGTTTGATGCCGAGCCGACCATCAATGCCTTTGCGCAGACGACCGTGTTCGCTGCGGATGAATTGTTCGAGAATTTGAAGTGGAGCGGTCGAGGTGCGGAGATTGCCCGTGACATCCTGCCGGAGATTGCCTCGCGCCTGAGTTTTCTGAACGAAGTGGGATTGGGATATATGCAGCTTGGGCGCTCGGTGACGACGCTCAGCGGCGGCGAAGCCCAGCGCATTCGCCTGGCTGCACAGTTGGGATCGAACCTGAGCGGTGCGTTGTATGTGCTGGATGAGCCGACCATCGGCCTGCACGCCCGCGACAACCATCAGTTGCTGGATGCGCTCGAGTCACTCCGTTCCCGAGGCAACTCGGTTGTAGTGGTTGAGCATGACGAGGACACGATGGCTCGTGCGGATTTCATCGTCGATCTTGGCCCGGGCGCCGGGGTGGAGGGAGGCGAAGTAGTTGCGAGTGGCACGCTAAAACAAATTCTGCGCAGCAAAAACTCGCTGACCGGAGTTGAGCTTGGCCGTCAATGGGACGGCGGCCAAGCGCTTGGCCAAGCGCGGCCGACTAATCCGCCCTTGGCCAAGCGCGGTGGCAAAAATAAAACCCCATCGCTGGTTTTCAAAAACCTGCGGAAGAACAATTTGAAAAACCTTTCCGTGGCCATCCCACTTGGCCGGTTTGTCACCGTCAGCGGTGTCAGCGGTTCCGGCAAAAGCACGATGGTGAGGGAGTGCATGCTTCCGGAATTGAAGGCGGCCCTCAAGGCCAAGCGCGGAACTGGGGCGGTGGTGGGTGCCGAATCGATCAAGGCGGTGCATGAGGTGGATCAGTCACCGATCGGCAGGACGCCAAGGTCGGTACCGGCCACGTACGTCGGTTTTTTTGACACCATTCGTCAACTGTTTGCACAGATCCCGGACGCGCGGATGAGGGGATTTGGCCCGGCCCGTTTTTCGTTCAACAGCGCGCAGGGGCGATGCCCGGATTGCAAGGGTGCGGGGACGGTTAAGTTGGAGATGAATTTCCTGCCACCCGCGTTCATGACGTGCGACACGT
>JAPPPH010000321.1 GCA_028817635.1 Verrucomicrobiales bacterium
GGCCAAGCGTGTGGTCGGCCACCTCGTCCGTGCAAAACTCCGGCACATTGCAGACCGGGATTCCCCGGGCGGCGGCAGCGGCGAGATCCACGTTGTCGTAGCCGATGCCGTACCGGACGATGACCTTCGCCTGCTCCATCGCGTTCACGACGTTGGCGTTCACGGGCGCAAACTGGGTGAGCACATAGTCAGCATCCCGCACCACTTCAATCAACGCCTCCGGTGTACGGCACTGGTGCCCGGCTAGTTCACAACCGCCCCGCACCAGAACCTGTTGCTCAATATCGAGATTCGGGAATGTGTAATCGGTGACGACGACCTTGGGCATGTTACGGATTTTTTATCAGGCTAAAACGCCGGTGACGACCTGGCCGGAAACGTCGGTCAGTCGAAAGTCGCGGCCGTCGTGAAAGTAGGTGAGCCGCTCGTGGTTCAGGCCAAGCAGGTGCAGGATGGTCGCGTGGAAGTCGTGGGTGTGAACCGGATCAACCACGGACTTGAGGCCGATCTCGTCGGTGGCCCCGTGCGTGTGCCCGGCCTTCACGCCGGCCCCGGCAAGGAAGGTCGTGAACGCCCAGTTGTGGTGCTCGCGCCCCTTGTGGTCGGCCGAGCTATTGAATGGTGTGCGGCCAAACTCCGTCGTCCAGACGACCAGCGTGTCGTCGAGCAGGCCGCGTTGCTTAAGGTCTGTCAGCAATCCGTAGATCGGCCGGTCAACCTGCTTGGCCAGGCGCTCGTGATCCATCATGTCCCCGTGCGAATCCCAATTACCGGAGGAACCGGTGTGGATCAATTCGATGAAACGAACCCCGCGCTCGGCCAAGCGCCGTGCCGCCAGACACTGCCAACCAAAGCCGTTGTTCTGGCCGGGGTTCAAGCCGTACAATTCATGTGTGGCATCGGTTTCCCTTGTAAAATCAAACGCCTCCGGCACGGCCATCTGCATCCCGAATGCGGTTTCAAATGCCCGCATTCGCGCCGCCAATTCCGGGTTGGCCGGCTGCCTGGCCAAGTGCTGCTGGTTGCGCCGGCGCAGTGCCGCCAGCTCCAATTCCTGCAGCTTGCCCGACACGCGCGGCGTGATGTTGGGCACCGGGTTGCTGCCCGGCACAACGCGCGTGCCCTGATGCGCTCCCGGCAAAAAGTCCGAGCCCCAAACCTGACCTCCGGCATAGGGGGAGTGCGGCGCGATCACGATGAACGACGGCAGGTTCTGGTTTTCCGTGCCCAGCCCGTAGCTCACCCAGGCGCCGATACTCGGCCGCGTCACGGTGAACGAGCCGGTGTGCATGCCGAGTGTGGCGTTGTAGTGGTTCGAGTGGCTGGTGTGCATGCTGTTGATGAACGCAATGTCATCCACGCACCGGGCCACCTCCGGGAAAAGCGAGCTGACCTCCTTGCCGCATTGGCCGTATCGCTTGAACTGCCACTGGGGTGTCTTGAGAAAAATTCGCTCGTAGCCGGGCCGGTTTTGGATTTCGGGATGATCCCCTTTGGCGATCTCCTTGCCGTGGTCGCGGTAGAGCTGCGGCTTGTGGTCGAACGTGTCGAGATGCGACACGCCGCCGCTCAGATTGATGAAAATGACGCGCCGAGCCTTCGGGGAAAAATGCGTCTTCCGGGGCGCATACTGGTTGACCTGCTGCGCCCCCATCATGTCGGCGACCAGCGCCGGCATCATCACCGAGCCGGCGACCATCGATCGCAGAAAATGTCGTCTACTTGGATTGTGGCGGAACGGTTCCATGTCAGTTCACGTACAAAAACTCGTTGCTGCCCAACAGGACACGACACCATGCGTCCCACGCGCGGGCCTCGTCTGCGGCAGCAGTATAGGCGGTGATGAATTCACGGGCCTGCGCGATCTCCTCCCCGGTGGCCGGCCGGCCAAGCGCAAGCTGGTGCGCCTCGCGGATGCGCCCGGAGGGTTCCGCCGTGCGCTTGGCCAAGCGCTTGGCCAAGGCGGCAGCCTGCCGGTGCAAAAAGTCGTTGTTCAAAAAATAAAGCGCCTGCGTAGGCACATTGCTCAGCCTACGCTGCCCGGTGCTGGCGTTGGAGTCGGCACCATCGAACAATGCCATCAATGGCCGACGCTGGATGCGCTGGGTCATCAGGAACACACTTCGGTGGTTGTGATCGTAGTTCGCCCGGAAAGGATTGTGCTGCGTATAGTTGCGGGTGGCGGGGAACGGATGCCCGGCCGGGGTCGAGTAGTCGAGCGTTTGACCGAGCGACAGCAGCGTGTCCCGCAACTCCTCGGCACTGAGTCGCCGCGGCTGAAACGAGCCGTACAGTTTTTGCTCCGGCCCTCCGCCGGCCTCAAGTTGGTAAGCGGCCGAGTTCATGATGAGCCGGTGCAGTTTCTTGATTGACCAGCCGTTCTGGACGAGGCGTAGCGCCAGCCAATCGAGCAGTTCCGGGTGCGTGGGCGTCTGGCCCTGCGTGCCAAAGTCGTTGGGCGTGGTCACGAGGCCGCGACCAAAGTGGTTGAGCCAAACTCGGTTGACGATCACGCGCGCGGTTAACGGATTTTCCGGGTTGCCGATCCACTCCGCCAACTGCAACCGGCCACTGCCCTTGGTAACTTTTTGTCCGCCGAGCAAGTCGATGTTCTTGCGCGCAACCGCTTCGCCCACGTCGGTCGGGTCACCTCGGCGGTGCAGTTTTTCATCGACCATTTTTCCCTCGGCCGCCCCGTAGGCGTGTTCGATTTTAATTTCCTTCGTCAGCCAATCGGCCAGCTCGTTTTCCGCAGCCTGCAGCGCGGCCAACTCCAACTGCGGGGTGGCGATGACCGGAAGAAAGTCGCCTTTCTTGTGAACCAGTTTCCATCCGACACCGTTGCCGAACGGATGGCCATCCTTCACGAGGCCACGGATG
>JAPPPH010000038.1:0-1907 GCA_028817635.1 Verrucomicrobiales bacterium
CGCAGATCCGTCTCCGCGACAGGTACGCTGAGATGCGTGTGTTTCTCTCCGGGTCGCCCGGGGCCACGAGCCGTTTCAGGTTGAGCTGATTGATGACGTCGATGGAATGGCGTTGCCGGGCGGAATTGACTCCGGCCGGGCTGGTGAGATTGAGGATCGGGTCGCCCGAGCCGCGCAACGGAACACCCTGATAAGTGGTCGGCAGAAAACCGCTGGCCCAGTTGGCCGCACCCCCGCGCGGGCCACGCGGGCCGGAGTGCAACACGACGAATCCCGGCAGGCTTTGCGACTCGCTGCCGATTCCGTACGTCACCCACGAGCCCATGCTCGGCCGGCCGAAAATGCCGGTACCGGTGTTCATGAAAAGCTTGGCCGGTGCGTGGTTGAAGAGGTTCGTTTTACACGTGCGAAACATCGTGATCTCGTCGGCGATGCCGGCGATCTTCGGGATATTCTCGCTAAACCACATGCCGCTCTGGCCGTGCTGGCTGAATTTTTTCACCGGGCCAAGCAGCTTGTTGTTCTGCTTGAACGTGCTGTTCATGAAGGCGAAGCGCTTACCCTTCACGAACTCGTCGGGAATGTCGCCCCCGTGCCGCTTGGCCAGCTCCGGCTTCCAGTCGTACAACTCCAGTTGCGACGGGCCACCGCCCATGAACAGGTAGATGACGTTTTTGGCCTTGGGCGAAAAATGCGGCTTGCCTGGGAGGAACGGGTTCACGCCGTTGGCCCACGCGCAGTCGCGGCTGAGCAGTGAGCCAAGCGCGATCGAGCCAAGGCCCATCGAGCATTGGCTGAAAAAATGGCGGCGAGTGCTTTGTTGCAGATTCATCATTCGCGTGTGATCGTCTCGTCGAGGTTGAGCATAACTCGGGCGGCCATCGTCCATGCTGAGAACGCCGCATCACCGGTGACCGGACGCGTCGCCTGGCCAAGCGTTTCAGCGTGCACGACGATGGCCTTGGCCGAACTGGCTTGGGCGGCAAATTCCTTGGTTTGTTGCGCAACCAACCCGGTCAGCAGGCGCACTTCCTCGGCGTCCGGTTCGCGGTTGAGGCAGAGTTGAAAACCAAGCCGAATACGTTCCTCCGCCGTGGCGGCCTCGGTCAACAGGCGGTTGGCAAGGCCCATGGACAACTCGATAAACGCCGGGTCGTTTAGCAGTGTCAGCGCCTGCAACGGCGTGTTGGAACGGATACGCCGGGTGCAGGCCGCCAAGCCGTCCGGCGCGTCGAACACCTTCAGTGCCGGGTGCGGCGTATTGCGCCAGCGGTAGGTGTAGGCGGCACGTCGGTAGCGATTCTCACCGGTGCTCGCCTTCCAGGTCTTGCGATGCTGGCCAAGATCCATGCAGCCTTCCGGCTGGGGTGGGAACACGCCCGGGCCACCCATCCTCGCACTGAGCATTCCGCTCGCAGCCAGTGCCACATCACGCACCAACTCGGCGTCGAGCCGGAACCGCGCCTGCCTTGCGAGCCATTTGTTCGCGGGATCAATCCGGTCGACATCTCCGCGTCGACTCGATGCCTGCCGGTAGGTCGCCGAGGTCACAAGCAGCCGGTGCAGCTCTTTTTGACTCCAGCCGTTTTCCATGAACTCCACTGCCAACCAGTCGAGTAATTGCGGATGGGTAGGAGGAATGCCCTGCGATCCAAAGTCGTTGTCCGTCTGCACAATGCCCTGCCCGAACAGGTGCTGCCACATGCGGTTCACCGCCACGCGCGCGAGCAGCGGATTGTTCGTGTCGGCCACCCAGCGGGCGAAGCCAAGTCGGTCGTCATCGCGCTTGGCCAAGCGATGCAGGACACCCGGCGTGCCGGCCTGCACCTCCTCCGCCGGGCGCGTGAAGTCGCCCTGGATAAACCGGCGCGTGGTGCGCGGCTCCTTGCGCCGGGCCATCACCATCG
>JAPPPH010000038.1:1917-2878 GCA_028817635.1 Verrucomicrobiales bacterium
GCATTTCTTAATATAGAGACCAGCCGGTAGTACTCCACCTGCGAAATCGGATCGTACTTGTGATCGTGGCACTGCGCGCAGCCAAACGTCAGCCCAAACATCACCTCGCCGGTGGTGGCGATGCGGTCGTAGATCGAATCGATCCGGAACTGCTCACGATCGACACCGCCCTCGGTGTTGATCTGCGTATTGCGGTGAAACCCGGTGGCGATCCGCTGGGCAAGCGTGGCTTCCGGGAGCATGTCACCTGCAAGCTGCTCGACCACGAACCGGTCGAATGGCAGGTCGCGATTGAACGCCTCGATCACCCAGTCGCGATACGGCCAGATCGACCGGGCGGCGTCGTGACTGTAGCCGTCCGAGTCGGCGTATCGTGCGGCGTCCAGCCAATGGCGACCCCAACGTTCGCCGTAATGCGGCGATTGCAACAAACGATCAACCGCGCGCTCGTAGGCCTGCGGCCCGGTGTCAGCCATGAACGCCGCAAGCTGGTCGGGAGTCGGTGGCAACCCGGTCAAATCAAGGCTTACCCGGCGCAGCAGTGTGGCCCTCCCTGCCTCGGGCGATGGAGTCAAACCCGCCTCCGCCTGCTTCGCCGCCACAAAATGATCGACGGCATTTTGCGCCCAGCTCCGCTGCGCCCGGGTCAACGTTGGCAACGAATGCCGAACCGGCGGCTTGAACGCCCAGTGCTGGTCGTACTTCGCCCCCTCCGCGACCCAGCGTTGCAGGAGGTTGATTTGCTCCGGCGTCAGATTGCTGTTCGACTCCGGCGGCGGCATCTGCGAGTCCGGGTCGGTCGAAGTGATTCGCGCGAGCAGTTCGCTCTTGACCAAGTTTGCCGTATCAACCGCCGCCACGCCGTCATTGACCTGAGTGGCCCCTTTGCGCGTGTCGAGCCGCAGGCCGGCCTTGCGCTTGGCCGCATCCGGCCCGTGGCATTGAAAACAGTTCTCGGAGA
>JAPPPH010000211.1 GCA_028817635.1 Verrucomicrobiales bacterium
ACAAAACGGGAGCTGGCAGGTTATTTCAACTCGCCGGTGGCCTATGTGTTCTTGGTAATCTTCCTGTTAATGACCGGGGCCTTCACCTTTTTGCTGACCCAGTTTATCGAGAACAAACAGGCGACGCTGAGAATGTTTTTCTACTGGCACCCGTGGCTGTACCTCTTCCTCGTGCCGGCGGTGGGTATGCGGCTTTGGTCGGAGGAACGACGACTGGGCACGATGGAATTGCTGCTCACGATGCCCATCTCCCTGTGGCACTGCATTGTCGGCAAGTTCCTCGCCTCATGGATTTTCCTGACGCTGGCGCTGGCGCTGACGTTCCCGATCTGGATCACGGTGGCCTATCTCGGCGACCCGGATCACAATATGATTTTCACGAGCTATATCGGCAGCTTTTTCCTCGCCGGGGCTTACCTCTCCATCACCAGCATGACGTCTGCGTTCACCCGGAACCAGGTGATCAGCTTCATTCTCTCGGTGGTGATCTGCCTGTTCCTGGTGCTGTGCGGCTACCCCCCCGTGACGGATAACGTGGAGGTGGTTGCGCCGCGGGCGTTCGTGGAATTCGTCGCTGCATTCAGTGTCATTCCAAACGTCGAGCAGTTCAACGACGGCCAGATCGACAGCCGGTCGATCATCTACTTTTTGTCCGTGATCGGTTTCCCGCTGTTCGCGACAAACGTCATCATCAGGGGCCTGCGCGCGTAACTCAAAAAAGGAGAAACAACCAATGAAAAAAGAAACCAAATTCTCTGTTTTCCTGAACTCACTGGGAGGTGCTCTCATCGTCCTGCTGTGTGTGGTTCTCTTCAACATCATCACGGCCCAGTTCAAGTTCAAGGTGGATATGACCGAGGGCAATCTTTACACCCTCTCCGATGGCACCAAGGAACTGCTCGACAAACTGGCGGAGGACCGTGGTGACGATGCGGACGCCAGCGCGCTCGAGATTCGCCTCTATATTACCAACGACAAGGGCGTCCCGGTGTTCGTCAATCAGCACCGCAAACGAATCGAGGATCTGCTCGAGCAATACGAATCCCACGCCGGGGACAGCCTCGTTTTGACGAAGATCAACCCTCGACTCGACACCGATGAGGAAGATGCCGCCATCAGTGACGGGATCCGAAAGTTAGCCGACCGAAACAACAATAATTTCTACATCGGCATGGCCATCAGCTATCTGGACGCCACGGAAACGATCCCATTTTTGGATCCAAACCCGACCAAGGCAGCGACTCTTGAGTACGACATTTCACGAGCAATCAAAAATGTCCTTGAACTCGATGAGGATCGCCAAACCGTCGGCGTGATGAGCAGTCTCAACGTCTGGGGCGGGCCGGATCCCTCCAACCCGATGGCGATGATGAATCGCAATGCCCCGCAGCAGCCGCCGTGGATTTTCCTCCAGCAATTGCAGCAGGACTTCAACGTCGAGCGGATCGAACCCGCCGCTTCGGAAATTCCCGCGAACGTCGACGTGCTGATGGTCATCCATCCCAAGAATGTCTCGGAGGCCACCGAGTACGCGTTGGACCAGTACGTTTTGCGCGGTGGTAAATTGATTGTCTTTGTCGACCCGATGGCGCTACGCGACGAGGGCAACAATCAAAACCCGCAGATGCGAATCCCGGGCATGGGTGGCGCCTCCAATTTGACGCGCCTGTTTGCCAAGTGGGGCGTTCCGTTTGAAGGCACCAAGGTCGTTGCCGACTACGAATATCGTGTTGCCCAAAACGACTTCATTTCCCGCGGCCGAGCCATGCCGGCCTATCTGACCCTAGGCCAGGCCGCGCTGAACACAGATGAAATCGTCACGGAGGATCTTCAGGTCATACGCCTCCCCTACGCTGGCAGCTTCGATACCAGCAAGGTGGCGACAGGGCTCACCGTCACCAAACTGATGTCCAGCTCCGAGCAGGCCAAGTTGGTTGACGGCATGTCTTCGCAGTTCAACGGTGAACAGATCATGAATACCTTCTTGACCGGTGAGGAAGGCAAGCCGGCTGACTTGAAACAATTCACCATGGGCCTGCGGTTGAGCGGCAAGTTCACCACCGCGTTCCCCGACGGCAAACCGGGAGCGGAAGCCACGCCGGAGGGTGAAGAAAAACCGGAAACTGAAACACACCTGACCGAATCGACGGAGGACAACCACGTTTGTTTGATCGGTGACACGGACATTCTTGCCGACGAACATTACTTTTTGCCTCAACTCGGACGGAGGATCAGCCACAATATCATGCTTGTCCAAAACGTCGTGGACTACTTCGGGGACTCGACGCTGATCAGTATTCGGAGCCGGAACCACGATCGCCCGTTCACAACCATCCAAAAGATGGAGAAGGACGCGCAGGAACGATTCGAAGACAGGCACGAGGAACTGCAGAAAGAACAACAGGAGATTATACAGAAAAGAACCACTCTGGAAAGCGCCGGCGAAGGGAGCAACCAGTTCACCTTGAGCATTGATCCCGAAGCCCTGAAGGAAGTTCAGGAGAGGGAGATTGAGATTAGAAAGGAACTTCGGAAAACCAGAAACCAACTTCGCGCTGAAGTGGATTTTATCATCTGGATACTCAAGATTGTTAACATTGGCACCATGCCGTTGTTGGTGATCATATTCGGCATCGTATTCTTCATTATCAAACGCACTAAAACCGCAGCTCACTAAGACTCATGAAAGGAAAACAATTTCTTATCGCTGTAATCGTACTCGTGGTGTTGGGCGCCCTGGCGTTGTTCACTTCGGGAGGAAATCAGGACGGCCAATCCTCCGGCCAGAGTGGTATCGGCAGTGAAGTCGTCACCAAGCTGGATCCCTCGAAGGTCACCTCGGTTGTGATCACCGACAAGGACGGCACAGTTACCC
>JAPPPH010000513.1 GCA_028817635.1 Verrucomicrobiales bacterium
GTGCCAGCGAGATTTACTCCGGTCGGGTGGAGTCCAAGCTGGCCAAGCGGGATTTTGGCGACGACAAGCGGTACGAGACCATGCACAACGACTTTCGGAAAATCCGCGATCAGGCAAGGCGGGAGCAACGTTCCACCGGCCGTGCGCCGGTCAAGGGGTCGGCCGGCCCCACGATCATCCCGGGCCGCCCCGGCGGCTGATCCGCTTGGCCAAGCGCTTGGCCAAGGCCGCGTCATTTAATGAAAGAAAAACAGACACAACGACTCCCGCTTTGGACCGCCACGCTGGCTCTGGCCGTGTTGGCGGCCGGCTGCGGCGAGGCTCCGGCTCCCAAGTCCGCCGCGAAATCCCCCCGCGTCGAGCAGTTAAAACGGCAGTTGGCCAGCCTGCAAAAACGGTACGACAACTCCGAGGCACAGCTCGCCTTGTTGAAACAACAACGCGACAACGACGGCTCCGAGCCGATTACCAGCTACATGGCCGTGCCGGATATACTCGATGAAATGCTCGAGTTTCGCATCGGCACCAAGAGCCGCCGCGCTGACACACGGCGATTGAATTACCTGCTCGAGAGCCTGATCCGGCAGGGGGATGTGGCCGTGCCGCACATCCGTGAGTTCCTCGAAAAGATGGAGGACGTCGATTATGCAATCCGCCGCGAAGGTGAGGATGACGAGGAGTACGCCAAGCGCTACCGGAACTTCCGGGCCACACTGAGCTTTTCGCAGCCGCCGACCATGCGCATTGCGATGGTGGATGTGCTTGCGGAGATCAGGACTTCCGCTGCCGAGGCGGTGCTGGCCGAGTTGCTCCAGACAACAGCGCGTGGCTTTGAGATCGCCTACACGGCCCGGGCACTGCGGACTTGGCTTGGGGACGATGCCTACAGCACGGAGGCACTCGCTGCGGCGCATGAATTGTTAACCGATCCGGTCGAGGCATCCGGCGGGAATCACTTCGACCGGGTCTCAAGCAACTACCTCTTCATGGTGCTGGACATGTACAACGACCAGACATTTGTCCAAACCGCGCAACGGATGTTCATCAATGAAGACGGCCGAATCGACCGCACCATCCTGAACTACTTCGACAACACCGGGCGGGAGCAGGCGTTGGATGCCGTCGTGCAGGCGTTTCGCAGTGGCCGCGTTCACGAGAGCGACATGGACAATCTCGCCTCCATGGCAGCCAAGTACGTCGGCAAAAACCCGCAGGCCGATCAGTTGTTCCGGGACATCCTCACCGGCAGCCAATACAACCTTGAGATCAAGCGGGACGCCATTGAGAGTTTTACCAACAGCGATGGCGACCGCAGCACGCCCGGCGTGCCCAAGGACGTGCTGCAGGCCCGGCTCAACCTGCTCAACTCGATTCAGTTTGATGAGTCCGACCTGATGGGCAAGGGCATGGAACTGCTCGCAATGCAGATGGAGGCCAAGATCACCGGGGAGAGGATCGACGAACGCAAGATGCGAGACTCGGCCCGGCGTCTGTTTGGTGAGATGGAAAAGAGGTCAAAAAATGCAGAGACGCTCAATCGTTTTGGCAACAGGCCAAATACCCTCAACGCCCAGCCGACGATTGTCCCCGCACCGTGACGGGACGAATCCCCTTGCAATGACCGTGGCAACGCCGGAATTCTTCCGGCGTTTTTGCGCTTGGCCAAGCGCTTGGTTGCCCGATGCCCAGCACCCCGATCACCCGTGAACAATGGAAGCTCATGGCTGTGCTGTCGCTGTTCTGGGGAACACTGTTCGGCGCGCTTGGCATCTTCTTTCCATATTACTCCCTTTACCTAAAGGAGGATCTCGGGTTGACCGGTCAACAGGTCGGTACGGCGATGGGCGTGTTTCATCTCATCGGCCTGATTGGCCAACCGGCGTGGGGCTACATCGCGGATCGTACCGGCTCACGAAAGCGGGTGCTCGTGATCCTCTCGACCGGGATGGCGCTTGGTTTTGTGGCGTTTTGGTTTGTGGAAAAATACACCATGCTTTTGTTGGTGTCGGCCGGCTTTGCCGCGTTTTACACCAGCCTGATCCCGCAGGGGATGTCGCTTGGCCTTGGCCTGTTGTATCGCTCAAACAACTCGCACTTCGAGTGGGTGCGGGCGTTCGGCTCGGTCGGATTCTTGGTGACCTGTTTTGGATTCCCGTACCTTCTCGACGCGGTGAAAACGGAGTCGGGCGGCTCCAACATGGGACTGTTGTTTCCCTGTTCGGCGGCGATCATCCTACTGACCACGGTCACGGTGTTTTTCATCCCGAACCAGGAAGTGATCCGCGAAAAGGCGGAGCCGGGTTCGTGGCGGCGTCTGTTCGCTGACAGCCGGTTCCTCCGTTTTTTCATCTACGTCTTCCTCGCGAACTTCATGCTCGATGGGCCGATGTTCATGTTTGGAATCTTCGTCAAATCCGTGGCACCAAACGACCCGGTCGGGACGCTCAAGTGGCTGTGGCTGATCATGCTTGTGCCGGAGATCGTAATCATCGCTCTGGCTGGTTCCATCCGCAGGCGGATTGGGGTACGCATGCTGATGTTCGCCGGTCTCGCGGCGGGCGGAGTGAAGTGGGTGGTCTGCGGTTTATGGGGGGACAACAGCGCCGTCTTGCACGGGGTGATGCTCATCCATAGCGTTTACGTGGTGGGGGCGCTGGTCGCCATGCCGCTGTATGTGAATTATCTCATCCCCAGCGAGCTGCGCTCGACGGGGCAGGGCTTGGCCACGATGATCAGCTCGAGCCTGGGCGGGGGGATTTGTTCCAACTACGTGGCCGGCCTTTTGATCGACCACATCGGTCCGGCGGCGCCGCAGTTTTACGGTGGGATCGGGGCGTTGATTCTTCTCTGCATCGCCCCGTTTTTTGTGCCCA
>JAPPPH010000288.1 GCA_028817635.1 Verrucomicrobiales bacterium
GGCCTGTGATAGACACCGTCCTGAGAATCAAGGTTCTCAACCGATTTTGGGCGTTCTGCCTGCAACACCGTTACGGGGTGTTCCTGTTGGGGTTGGTGAGCTTGCCGTTTCAGTATTCGCTGACCGACCTGTTTTTCCCACCAAGCGGCTACGATGCCCCTGTCTTGGATGTCGCATTTTACGGGCTGTACTATTTTGCGGGCGTGTTGCTTTTCAAATCGCGTGAACTCCTAAAACACCTCGCAACGAATTGTTGGTTTTATTTCTACGTTTCCATCCCATTCTTCTTCCTTCTCGATACCCCAACAAAGAATTTCACATATGGCGCCAGCGTGGTTTCGGACGTCACTAGCTGGAAGATTTCAAACTTCAAATACCTGCACGAGGGCCTGTTTTACGGTGGCTGGGACAAGGTGGCGATCGCCTACGGCCGAGCGGTCTCCTGCTGGCTGATGTGTCTCGCTTTCATCGGGCTTGCACACCGCTATTTGAACAAATCCAATTCCACGATCCGTTATCTGGCAGATTCTGCCTACTGGGTATACTGGATTCATATGCCCTTGACGTTCGGCCTGTCCAAGGCGGGGCAGCAACTGGAATCCATCAATTCACTCACAAAGTCTTACGTCATCCTACTGGTATCCACGCTGCTTATCTACTGGTCGTACAACACCTTCGTTCGCTATTCGTTTTTGGGAGATTTTTTCATGGGGCGCCGCAAGCAACGGAATGCCATGGGTGAATCAGAGTTTGGCATCATCGCGCTAACCAAAAAGGTTTTCCCCAAGGCAGTCATCATCGGTTGCTTCGCGTTCTTCATCGGCACCATTTTCGAGTATAACAACTCATTCCAACGCGGGGACATTTTGGTTGAGTCGTTTGTCGCGCGAAAAGCGGAAACTCTGGACACGGTAAAATTGATCGATGGCATCGCCGATAAAAACGGCGACACCCCACTCCACAACGTCGTTAAAAGTGTGGAGAAAAACCGCCGCTACGATCCGCTGCCGATCCTGCTCGACAAGGCGACCGATGTGAACCCGGTCAACTCAGTTGGCCGCACCCCGCTTTTTCAGGCCGTACGCAGCGGCAATATCGGGGATATAAACTTGCTCTTGGAAGCCGGAGCCCGTCTGGACATTGCCGACAAGTACGGGCACACCCCGGCCCATGTGGCGGCGATCAAGGCCGGCATTAATAAACAAAAGGTCGCCGACCACTATTTTGACATCCTGAAATTACTACAGGAAAAAGGGGCGAACCTCGGCCTCGAGGATTACCGAGGGCGAACGGTGACGGACTGTCTGGAGCATTTTGCCGGACGAAAGCTGTAAAAAACGGCTTGCGTGCGGCGGCCACAGGGCTACCCTTTCCCAACTGTTTCCAACGAAGAAAGGAACATTATCATGAAAAAACTTATCGCATTATTCGCTATGGCCGCTGCGGTGGTCGGTGTTCAGGCTGCTGAAGTGAGCCTGAAAGTGGACGGTCTCGTCTGTGAAAAGGGCTGCCTCACGAAAGTGAAGAAGAGCCTTGGTGACGTAAAGGGTGTGAACCTCAAGGGTTCCAAGTTCGCCACCGGCAAGAAGCTCGGTGCCGTGAAGGTCTCCTTCTGTGACAAGACCACCACGAAGAACAAGATCATGGATGCCATCAAGAAGGCCGGCTACAAAGTCGCCGAGGCTCCCAAGAAGGCCAAGGTGAAAAAGGCCAAGGGCAAGAAGAAGGCATAATTGTTCGATTCTTTTACCGATCGGCGTTCCCACACGGGGGCGCCGATTTTTTTTGTGCCCAGCGCTTGGCCAAGCGCTGGGTTTTTCCTTTGCAAGACCGCCGTGTTGCCGTTTGCTTTTCGCAGCCCTTGGCCAAGCGCTTGGCCCGGCTCAACCTGATTTCCCATGACCACGTTATTGATCGCACTGCTCTCCGGGGTTGGCTTCCTCGTCGCGTACCACACGTACGGCCGCTGGCTGGGCAGCAAGATTTTCCGGCTCTCTGCCGACGCCGTCTGCCCAAGCGAACGCCTCAAGGACGGCGTGGACTACGTGCCCACCAGCAAGTCGGTCGTGTTCGGGCATCACTTCACCTCCATCGCCGGCACCGGCCCAATCGTCGGCCCGGCGATTGCCATCATGTGGGGCTGGGTGCCGGCACTCCTGTGGGTGGTGCTCGGCTCAATTTTCATCGGCGCAGTGCACGACTTTGGTGCACTGGTGGTGAGCCTCCGCAATAACGGACAAACGGTGGGCGACATCGCGGGGCGCGTGCTGAACCGGCGTGTACGGTTGCTGTTTCTGCTGACGCTGTTCATGGCGCTGACGGTCGTGCTCGCCATCTTCGGCTTGGTGATTGCCGCGGTGTTCAAGCAATACCCAGCGGCCATCTTCCCGTGTATCGTCCAGATCCCGATCGCAGTCGCCATCGGCATCCTGTTGCATCGCAAGGGCATCGGCCTGCTGCTGCCCTCACTCGGGGCCTTGGCGGTAATGTACCTGACAGTGATCTACGGCGACGTGGGTTTCCTAAAATCGTTCAATGCCACCCTCGCTGGCTGGTCGATCTGGGTGTGGGTGATGGTGTTGCTGGGATACTCGTACATCGCCTCAGTACTTCCAGTCTGGACACTGCTTCAACCCCGCGATTACATCAACTCACTTCAACTCATCTCCGCCCTTGCATTGATCCTGCTCGGTCTTGGCGCTGCGGCGATTGTCGGATACCAACCGGAAGGGACAACAACGACACAGCCGCTGAAGTTCGTTGCCCCAGCGTTTCAGTGGAACCCGGAAGGGGCGCCGATGATCTTCCCGTTTTTGTTCATCACCATTGCCTGTGGCGCG
>JAPPPH010000409.1:0-2217 GCA_028817635.1 Verrucomicrobiales bacterium
TGGCCGGCGTGGTCTCTGCAACCACTTCGTTTATTCGCAGTGCGGAATCTTCGGCCTTGGCCGCATTCACGCGGAAGGTGAGCGGCTTGGCCTCAGCACGGGCCGGATAAAAATCGGACGTCATCTCATCGCCCCCGGAGCGGGCCTCGACGTAGTAGCGGACTTTTTTGCCGGCAAGCTGCGCCGGGATGTCCGCCCCGAACTCCCCGTCACCAGCTTTGCCATCGCCATGTTTGCCGTCATCGTGCATGACGACCTGTTTGTAAGGCTCGTTGAAACCGTCTGCGTGCCAAAGGATGACCGTCTCAGCCTTGGTGTCGCCGGTAGTCTTGGCCACGACTCGAATGGCGTCGTTGGACTTGGCTCCGTCAATCTCGTTCACCGAGGCAATCTTTGGTGCCGGCAGTTTTACTTCTGGGTGGTTCAACAAATATTCCCGTCGTCCGATGGTAAACGGTTTGAGGCCAAGCTTGGTGCGTCGGCCGTCTGTACTCGTTTCGACCTGACCTTTTTTGAAGGCCTCGAACGAGCTGTGTTTTCTGACATCTTTCTCGATTTCGTCCGAGATCAACTCCGAGTAGCTGGCGACCAGCGGGCCGATTTTTTCCCAATCGATCCACTCTTCGGTGATCGTCTTGAGGTGATGCCGGTAGCGGGCCTTGATTTGCGGCACCTGAAACAGCTTGTGCATCAGCGGCCGATCCTCGTTGTCGGCGTTGTAAAACGGCTCCAGTTTCGGCCCGCGCAATCCGGAGGGCATGCCGGGGCCGCCCGGGATGTTCATCACCTCGTTGCCATCGTGTTGCAGCAACTGGAATCGGCCGTCCGGGTCGAGGTACAGGTTGTAGTCGCTGCCACGGGTAAAGTAACCCTCGTCCTGAAAAACACACTCCAGCGCGAGTGACCACAGCGCCCCGTCAAGGTTGAACCTCTCACTGAGCTTCTCCTCAAGTTGATCGATCGGGGTTTCCTCGAGCAGCTTGGTGAATTGTCGAAGTTCCTTCCACGCTTCATCCTCGCCATCGGTGCGGAGTTGGAACCCGGCGTAGTCCTCCTTTTTATCGCCGGGATAACGCAGGTTACCGCGACCGCCGCCGCCGGCGCCGATCTTCCAGCGGACACCGCCACGAGTCTTAAAGTTGTCCTCAAGGAAATCCTTGTTGTACTGCTGGATGTTCGAGTAGATGCCCCAGCTCTCGCCGTTGATGACGACCTTGATGAAATTGCCCTTGAAGGCCGGGATGTAATCCCGTGCAACGTGAGAATAGATCACCTCGCGCATAAACGTCGGGTCGGAGTTGCCGTTCAACAGGTTCAGCGTCTTGTAGCCGAGCAGTTTTTGGCCGTCATTTTTGTGATCAATGTAAAGGTTGATGGAGCGTTTCAAATCCGGCGACACAGAAAAGTAGGACGAGTTGCCGCGATACTTCAGCCCGACGTCCTTGTAGAGTTTGCCGTCGACAATCAGATCCGCCGGCACGGCGACGTCCGTCCGATAAAAGGCCTCCATCTCCTCCTTCCACTCGTCGTCCTTGGTCATGATGAACAACGTGCGCAGTGTGCCCTCGTGGTACAACCCTTTCTTGGAAGGTTTCTCGTTGGAGGGAGAGAGTTTTTCCGCCTTCGAAAAATCACGTGTCGGCTCCTCTCGGCCACCACGGTCATCCGGCCTTGGCGGCCTGCCTCCGCGGTCTCCATCCGGTCTAGGCGGGCGCCCGCCCCGATCGTCTCCCTGCCGTGGCGGTCTGCCGCCCCGGTCACCTTCAGGCCTTGGTGGGCGTCCACTGCGGTCCCCATCCGGTCTCGGAGGTCTGCCGCTTCGGTCACCGTCCGGTCCTGGCGGGCGTCCGCCTCGGGAGCCTCCCCGGTCGCCACCGCGCTCTCCGCCACCGCCGCGTTTTTCGAGTACGAACTTGCGTGCCTCGACCCGCTCGGCCTTGTTCAGGATGCCGTCGCCGTCCTTGTCAAACTGGGGGAGCAACTGAATTCGCTGGCCGCGACTGCTGCGACCTCCCCGGCCGCCTCGGCTACGGCTACCTCGGCTCGGGGGGCCGGGGGGGCGACCCTCAGCTCTTGGCTGTTCGCCGGGGCGTTCTCCGCGCCGGAACGCATTGCGGGCGGCCTCGCGTTCCTCCTCGTCGAGCTCGCCGTCCTTGTTTTTGTCGAACCGCTCGAGGATTTGCTTCCGGAGTGCCTCACGGTCGGGGCGTTCCCCGC
>JAPPPH010000409.1:2227-14030 GCA_028817635.1 Verrucomicrobiales bacterium
CGCTCGAGGAGTTGCGGCCGGAGGGCCTCACGGGCGGGGCGGTCCCCGCCGCGGGGCGGCCGCTCTGCCGGCTGGGCAACGGCCGCTTGGCCAAGCGCGCTTGCGAAGCCAATTGTCAGGATTGATCGAATTTTGGTAGTCACTCTCATGTTGAAATTTTCCGATGGCCCTTGGCCAAGCGCAGGGATACAGACGGCCGGGGCAGCCGGTTAGGTTACAGATTCGCGTTGTAAAGGAAACCCCTAAGCAAGCTCAACGCAGCGCCTCAAGTGCGCGCCGGGCCTCGCGGCGGACAAAGTCGTAGCTGTCTTTTTGCAGCTTGCGGAGTTCCTCCTCGGCTGGTTTTGCATTTTTGCCGGCGCGCCTCAATGCCTGACAGGCGAAGAAACGCACCAGTGGCTCGTCGTTGTGGAGAATGGAAATGTAGAGCTGCACATCGCGCACGCGGATTTTTCGCAGCGCTTCCATGGTGACCTGCCGGTCGTCGCTCGTGTCGAACCGGGCAAACAATGCCGGGCCAGCCGGCCGGGCACCGGAGCCCAGCTCGCCCAGCTCTCGAATGGCCGTGTGCCGAACGGCAGTCGCCTTGTCTCCCAGCTTGGCTTGAAGTGCGTTGAGCAGCTTGCCTTCGTTTGATTCCACCTTGGCCAGCGCGTTCAGCGCCGAGGCTCGGACTGATTCGTTGTCGTGGTTCAGCGCGGTGTTCAAGGCAGGCAGTGCCGGTTTGGCGGATGAGCCGAGCTTGGCCAGTGCGCCGAAGACAGCGGACTGTGTCTCGGCATGCTCCACCTCGAGTACTCCCACCAGGCTGTTGACGGCTGAGTCAGGGAGTTTGCGAAAGCCGCCAAGTGAAACAACCACAGCCAACCGAGTTTCCTCGTTTGCTCCATCCAGAAATTTCACTAGCCGCTCGGCCAGTGCAGAGTCGTCGCTTTCCAGTTTGCCGATTGCACGGATGGCGCTCAGGCGAACGGCGGCGTCCTTGTCGTCGAGGCTGTTGACCAGTGCAGTCGTGGCGCCCTTGGCACTGGAGCCGAGGCTGGCGAGTGCGTCCATGGCCGCCTGCCGGACCAGCGAATTGCTGTCACCCATCGCCGCCTGCAATCGCGGCATGAGCGTGTTCGGTTTTGCGGTCGAGGCAACGAGCGCACTTAATGCTGCACTGCGGAAAACCGCCTGCTCGTGGGTGAGCAACGGTAGAATGGATTGGCGAGTCGTGGGGGATTTGTCACCAATTTTTTGCAGCGCGATGAGCGACAATAAACCGACTCCGTTGCCGGGGTGTTCCTTTAATGCACGAGTCAGTCTGGGCACAGCCTGGATGCCGATGTTGCCCACACAATCAACTTGCCATTGTTCTGCTGACAGCTTGGCCAAGGGCGAGTCCTTTACTGAATCAAGAACGGCGGGGATGGAGGCGGGGCCCATTTCGACCAGCGCATCTTGAATGCGTTGCTTCTCCTCCGCCTCAGCTTGGCCAAGTGCGGTGATAAGTCGGGGTGCTGCTGCGCCAGCGTCAGCACCCATGCGGCCCAGCAGGTCGATGGCCTGTTCGCGCTTGGCCGGGTCTTCCGCAGATAATCGTTCGATCAGGTGCGGCACGGCTACCCGGCCATCCGGGCGAAGGCTGAGAATACCGCTGAGAGCAACCTGCCGCAGGTCGGGCTCTTCCGCGTCCAGCGCCGGCAGGAGGAGCGGCAGCATGCGGTCGCCGTCAAAGCCGATTCGGCTCAGGGCATTCAACCCAGCAACACGGGCGTCCTTGTCCGGCTCGTTGGCCAAGCGCTTGGCCAAGTGCATCGCCGGGCGCGAGGTCGCCGGAACCCAGATAATAGCCCTGGCAGCGGAAGCGCGTACTGTGGCGCTTTCTGCCGATAAACCCTGCATAATCTGCGGATGAGCCGTCTCACCGATCTGACCAAGCGCTGAGCCGGCTGCGTTGCGAACGCTGCTCGATTCATCCGCCAGCAGGCCGAAGAGCCGGGGGGCTGCCTCGCGCGAAGCAGAGCCGAGATTACCCAGCACACGGGCTGCGCCCAGGCGAACGGAGCTATCCCCTGAACCGAGTGCCTCGGCGAGTTGGGGAACAGCCTGTGGCCCGATTTGAGTGAGAGCATGGACGATTCGCACATGGATTTGATCCTTATAGCGTCGGCTGCTTCGTTTGAGGCGCTTGATAAGTTCCGGGGTGGCCTCATGGGCAGCTGGGCCAATTTTCGCGAGAGCGGTGGCAGACCAAAAGAAGACTTGTTCTTCGTCATCATCAAGCCCCTTGACGAGAGCGGGGACCGCCGCCTTGGCTTTTGGGCCGAGCAGGGCAAGCGAGCGGGCAGCCTCGCGGCGCTTTACCTTGTCGCTGCCGCCAAGTTCCGTGATCAAGTCTTCAACCTCCCCGGCGCCAGCCAAAATGCCGCCAAGGAGCAGGACGATAACGGTGTTAAAAAACTTCATGCGCGAAAAAAATCCCGCCAGTGGCGGGATGTAAATTCGTTCTGCCAGCACCGGCTCAGGCCAAAAACGGGAGATGCCCCGTGCTGTCGTTGAAGGTATCCGTCGTGGCACCCATCTGGTTGAGCATGGTGACGAACAGATTGTTCAATGGCGTGTCCTCTGAGTACTGGATGTGACGACCGGGACGAACCAGACCGCCGCCGCGTCCAGCCAGCAGGATGGGGAGGTTCTCGTTGTTGTGCTTGTTGCCGTCGCTGATGCCACTGCCGTAAACGATCATGGTGTTGTCGAGCAACGAGCCGTCCCCTTCAGGAGTCGATTTCATCTTTTGAAGGATGTACGAGAGCTGCTGGACGTGGAACGTGTTGATCTTTGAAATTTTTTCCAGCTTCGCGCGGTCGTTTTGGTGATGTGACAGCGAGTGGTGACCCTCGTTCACGCCGATCTGGCGGTAGCTGCGGTTCGAGCCGGCGTTGGCCAACATGAAGGTTGAGACGCGGGTGACATCGGTCTGGAACGCAAGAATCATCATGTCGCCCATCAGGCGGATGTGGTCCTCGTAGCTGCGCGGGACGCCTTCCGGCTTCTCGAGGCCGGCGAGGACGTTGGGGCGCAGGGCGCTTTCACCCTCGGCACGCTCTATGCGTTGCTCGATCTCGCGAACCGCTGTGAGGTACTCGTCCAGTTTCATGCGGTCGTTGCCGCTGACCTTCCCTGAGAGAGACTTGGCGTCTTCAAGAACAAAATCGAGGATGCTCTTCCGGTAACGCTGGCGCTTGGCCAAGCTTTCATCGCGTTGGCCTTTCGAGTCGTTGCCAAAGAGGCGCTCGAAAACCAGACGTGGATTGGTCTCCTTGGCCATCGGTGTAGTGGCGTCGCGCCAGGAAATATTGTTCGAGTAGGCGCAGCTGTAGCCGGAGTCGCATTTGCCGGATTGGCGTCCCGGCTCCGTCCCCAACTCCAGCGAGGCAAAACGGGTTTTGTGCCCGATTTTCTTCGCGGCAAATTGATCGACGGAAACACCGGCGCGAATCTCGGAGCCCTGACTCTTGAGCGGCTGCACGCCAGTCAGGTACACCCCGGCACAACGAGCGTGGTCACCGGCGCCGTCGCCATTGGCCCGGCCCTTATCCTGAGTCAACCCGCTGAGCACGGTGATGTCTCGCTTGACCGGCGAGAGTGGCTTGAGGATGCGCGGCAAATCGTAGTGGGCACCTGTAGCCGTTGGCTTCCATTCCTGAAGGTGGACGCCGTTTGGTACAAACATGAACGCCATGCGAACCGGCGGCTGCGTCGTGGCGCTGGCCAATGCCTTCACCGGGGACATGCTCTCCAGCATCGGCAGTGAAACCGCCGCCCCAAGGCCTTTCAAAAAAGTTCTCCTGTGAATGTTGCTTTTACTCATCTTCTTCTCTTTGCAAGTTGCTAAACCGAAACGGCTTGCTGTTTACCACGCCGGCGAGCAGCGCGGAAAAACGGTAATCGTTCTCCTTTAATTGCCGGCAGATTTCATCGACCGCGCACTTGTCGAAATACTCCAAACCGCGGCCAAGGGCGAAAGTTAGCAGATTTTCGCTCAGCGTGCGAATAAAAGTTTCGCGCGATTTCAGCACATTTTTGAGTCCATCCGGGCCGTTAATCGCCTCTCCCGTGGGCAGTTCGCCGGAGGGGTCGATCGGGAATTTGCCGTCCACATCCCGCCAAGCGCCGATGCCGTCGAAGTTCTCCAGCGCAAAGCCAAGTGGATCCATCTTTGAGTGGCAGGTGGCACACTCGGTTTTCTCGCGATGTTTTTCCAGTCGGTCACGAAGAGAGCCGCTGGTGATCGCCTCCTCGTTTTCCTCCAGCTCTTCGACGTCCGGCGGTGGTGGTGGTGGTGGTGTGCCGAGGATTTGCTCGAGAATCCACTTGCCACGCATCACGGGCGAGGTGCGGGTGGGGTTGGAAGTAATTGTCAGGATGCTGGCATGGGTCAGGATGCCGCCTCGGCCGCTGCCCTTGGCCAAGCTCACCCGTTGGAATTCCGGCCCCTTCACATCATCGATGCCGTAGTGCTTGGCCAAGCGCTCGTTGAGATAGGTGAAGTCGGAATCGATCAATTCCAGCACGCTCCGGTCCTCTCGCATCAACGCGCCAAAAAACATTTCCGTCTCCCGCTTCATCGCTTGGCGGAGTGAGTCGTCGAATGTGGGGAAGTTGGTGGGATCTGGCGTGACGCCGTTGAGGTTGCGAATCTGCAGCCACTGCCCGGCAAAATTTTCAATCAGCGCATCAGATTTAGGGTCGGCGATCATCCGGCGAATCTGCGCCTGCATCACGTCCGGCTTGGAAAGCTCACCGCGCTTGGCCAAGCGCCGGAGTTCGGCGTCCGGCATGCTGCTCCAAATGAAGTAGGAGAGCCGCGAAGCCAGTTCCCAATCAGTCAACTCACGGATTGGCTCGTCGCCGCTTGGCCGCGTGTCCAGTTCCCAGCGGAATAAAAAGTGGGGTGAAACTAGGATGGCTTGAACGGCCAATTGCATGCCCTGCTCAAAGGAACCGCCGTCAGCCAGTGCCATGTCAACAAATGTCAGTAGCCGATTGATTTCCTTTTCCGTGACCGGCCGGCGAAATGCTTTTTCGGCAAACTGAGTCAATGATACCCGGGCGACATCCCGGGTTTCAGTTGCGTTCGGCTGGCGAACGATAACGCGCCGGTGGGATTCCGGCAGTTCAGGCTGAGGCGCATCGAGCGGGCCGATCATTTTTGTGCCGCGAACGAACAAATTGCGATCACCTCGAAGCGCCGGATCGGGCGAATCGTTGTTCACATAGTTGTTCATGTAGGCGATGGAGATTCGATGGTTTCCCTTGCCCGGTTTTAATTTCACGATGAACTGATGCCGCTTCTCCTCGGTGATTTTCACCTCGAATGTCTTGACCGGTTTACCGCCGAGGGTCACCTGCAGCTTGGGCAACTCCGGCCCAGCGAGAGTCGCGTAAGCGTCGATCTGCAACAGGTATTCGCCGTCCGTCCGAAACGGATAACGGATGTCGATGCTGCCCTCGCGATACAGTCCCCAGAGTTTGTCGTTCTCAATGCGAACCGCCCCGTCATCGCTGCGCGTTCCCCAGCGCTTGGTACGGATGGCATCCTCGGGCGGATAAGGCGGGATGTCAGTTCGTATCGCCTGAGCCGTGATCTCCTCGGCAGCACGAAGGTATTTTTCCATCAGGATCGGCGACATCGAGAGGACGTCGCCGATGTTATCGTAGCCGTATCCGACCTCGTCGTTGGGGAAATCCGCAGCCGGTTGATAGTCCACGCCGAACAGGTCGCGAACGGTGTTGTTGTATTCATTGCGATTGAGCCGGCGCAACGTGACGCGGCCCGGGTTCACCGGCACATCCGGGTTGGAGCAGTCGAACTTGGCCAGCTCCTTGTCGATGAATTCTGTCAGCAAAATCCGCTGATCTTCTGTCGGCTGTTTTTTATTTTCCGGCGGCATCTCGCGGTGGCGCAGCATCTCACTGACGCGCTCCCACACCCTGCCGTCCTTGAAGAAATCCGGGTTGGCACTAAAGGCCTCGAGGTTTAGCTCCGCCTTGGCCCGCTTGTTGCCGTGGCAGCCAAAGCAGATGTCCTTCATGAGCGGATAAATATCCCGCTCAAACTCTGCCTGACTGGTTGGCACAACGCTTGGCTGGGATTCCTCCGCTTGGCCAAGCGCTTGGCAAAGGCATCCCGCCATTAATAAAAATGTGATTCTGTACAGTCTCGAATCCATCGCGACGGCGAAAAGTAGCCCAGAAAGAACGATTCTGCACGCCCGTATATTCAAAATGGGGACCGCAGAATGGTGTTAATTTTGAGAAATCAGCGAGGAAGTGTTTCCGGCAAGTCAGCGATGACGTAGGCCATCACGGCCATGGCAGCAACGCACTGGTTGAATTCGCCAACATCAAGTTTGTCGATCGTGTCGGCATCGGTGTGGTGGTACCAAAAGTATTTTTCCCGGTCGACCTCGAGATGCATCACCGGCACACCGCCGCGCACCAGCTTGAGCACATCAGCGCCGCGGCAGCCTTTGTCAATGCGACCGGCGCTGATGGGGTCGAGCAGTTTGCCAACTCCCTGTATGATCTCCATGCCGCGTCCGCTGCCGAGAAAACCAAACCCGGTGGGCTTGAACACCCCAGAGTCGGACTCGATTGCCAGCGTGTGCTTGGCCAAGGCCGCCTCGTGCCGCTTGGCGTATTGCAACGCGCCCTGAATTCCATTTTCCTCATTGGTCCAAAGGACGATACGCACAGTGCGCCTCGGCTTGAGGCCAAGCTTGAGCATCAGCCGCGCGGCTTCCCATGCGGCGAGGCAACCGCCGCCGTCGTCCATCGCGCCCTGACCGATGTCCCACGAGTCGATGTGACCGCTGACGATCACAATCTCTTCCGGTTTTTCACGACCGGGAATTTCCGCAACGACATTTCGCGAGACCCCATCCGGGAGCATGTGCGCCTCCATCTTCAACCGTACGGAGATTTTCTCGCCACGCGCGGCCATACGGGTAAGCATGTTTGCATCCTCAAGTGACAGGGCCGCATGGGGGATTTTTTTAACCCCATTGGCGTACGACATGCCGCCGGTGTGCGGGGTCTGCATAGAAAACGGCCCGACCGAGCGGATCAGGCTGGCCACCGCGCCTGCACGGGCCGCGTGGATTGCGCCCTGCGTGCGGACGATCACCGTCTCCCTGTACTCAGTGAAAGGGACGTTGAAGAGGACGATTTTACCCTTGGCCTCGGCGGCTCTTTTTTTCAGGTCATCAAACCCGCTGACCACTAACACCTCCGCCGTGATGCCCTCCTTCGGGGTGCCAATGCTGCCACCCAGACCAAGCATTGGCAGCTTGCGATAACGGGGAGAGATCATTTCCACAGACTCACTGCCACGCACCCAGCGTGGCACCTTGACCGCCTCGCCTCGGACGTTTTTAAAGCCATCTTTTTTCATCTCGGTCAGGCACCAGTCGATGGCGTCCTCGAGATTCTTGGAGCCAGTGAAGCGCGGACCGAACGTGTCGCACATCGTAGCCAAACGCGTGAAACCGAACACACTATTGGTCGCTGCCTGGGTCAACCGCTGAGCCTCCTGATGATAATCCGCCGGGGAATCCCCCGCAGCAGTCGCGCTAGTTGGGGCTAATCCAAGTGAAGCGAAGAGAAGAAATTTTTTAATGTTCACTCGCTTGTTTTTTTGCAGGCCTCACCGGCTGGAGCCAGGCGCGTTCGAATTCGCCGACGACGTAGGGGTTGGCCTTCTTTTTGGAGGAAGTGACCTCAGCACGAACGTACAGCTCGTCTCCCTTGAAGGTGTAGCTGGGCTCCAGCGACTGCGCTTGGCCAAGGACTACGCCGATGCCGGCATCGCTTGGTTTGGTGGAGTTGCGCTTGGCTTTGTCCGGGCTGCTTTTGAAATTCTTTTGCGTACCAATGAAACGGGTGGTGTACGTCACGCCTTCGTCCGGCTTGATCTTAAAGGAGAACTTTTTGCCATCGCTCCTGACTTCAGAAAGTTCAATGCCGCTCGTGGAGTAGAATTCACCGCGCTCCATCGCCGCAATGAGATTGGCCGGCGTTAGGGACTTGGCCTTGACCATCACCCAACCGCGCCCGGTGTTGCTCTTGCCGACGGCAAGTTGGTGGTAGTTGTGGGAATCGTCTGTGGCCAAGCCGAACAGCAGCGGCAGTTTGTACACTCCAACCCGATAGGCGTTGATGACGTCCCACATCTGGCTGGTGCTCAGGTGATCCTTGTCACCCTGATTACGTACAGACGGATGGCCGTTGTAGACCTCGAAAAATCGTTCGCCCTTTAGCTCGATCATGTCGGTTGGCTTGAGTGCCCAGCCGAAGTTGGGATGATTGATGTGCGGGAACATGGGCTGCCCGGTTTCCTTGCGTTGCTCCAGCACGGCGTTCACGTTGTTTTGCAGCACGGCGGCCGGGCTGGTGCCTCCGCGTGGGGCAATGTGTTTTTTGAGGTTCGTCGCGTTGAGGTGAATGGGAAACCCCTGAAACCGGTCGGTGATCTCTTCCGACTGCATCATTAGGAAACTGCCCGGCACACTCATCTTAGCCTGATACTCCGCAAATGTTTTTAGCCGCACCTGCGGTGTGTTGTTCTCGACCTTGTGCTCCACCCAGTCGTCGCCAAACCGTTTGAGGTATTTTTCAAACGCCACGCGGCCGCCGGCGTTTTTTTCGACGTGAATCCACCGTTGACCCTCAGCGAGAATATTGTGGTCGGAGATGCCAAGAAAATTGTAGCCGTTGCTGCGGTACCAGTCGGCGATCATTTCTGGATAGTCATCCCCATCGCTCCAAAGTGAATGCGTGTGAAGATTCCCCTTCCACCAGCGGGTTTCGTCGCCATGTACAGGTGAGCTGATAAGTGCCAGAGCCAGGGAAATATATGAAAATGTTTTCATCGCGTTGAAAGGCGGAAAATAGAGATGCTCACCACGAGTGGCAAGTTCTAGAAAAGAGAAAGGCGGGCTGGTCTCAGCGGTTTTCGTTGAAGACGCTGGTGTAGATGGCTTCCTTTGTTTTCCACAGAAGCGACATGCTCATGGAGAGTGGCACCAGCACAAAGGCCATGAACAGCCACGGGCGCATACTCAGGGCGATGTCGAGCAGCCGCAAAATTAAAACCGGCGGATCGTTGAGGAAAGAGAGCAGAAACATCAGGCCAAACCCGACCGGGATCATCGACAGTAGGGCACGGTTCATTTTCGAGAACAATTGCGATTCCAGTCGAAGCGTTTCATCCGGCAACATGGCTGCCAAGCGGGCGAGTACCTTGTTGAGTGACATCAGATAAAAAACGAAGGTCAGGGCTAGAACCCAAACGAGGTAAGCGAAATAGAGCTCGTCCGGGGCACGATGGTGCCAGTGCAGAAACGGCGACAGGCCAAGGTTTACGAGCCCCCATAGCTTCGCTTGGCCAAGCGCATCCTGCCAGACACGTTCCTGTGGCTGGAATGGCCCAAGCATGTGGAGCCCGTACCAAAGCATCCCAAACGCCACCGGCGGCAGCAGCAGGCCAAGCGGGTAGGCGGCATCCGTCCAGTTGGAGATAATGGACATGGTGGAGACCACCAGCGCGATCGGTAGCCCCCAAAAGAGGATCGACGTGCCACGAACCACTTTGGCCAGTGAGGGGAGCAGGTCTGGAGGTTGTGTCTGCGGTTCGTCCACTGTCAAAAACTCAGGTAAGTCTGGTCCTGCAATCCACGGGTGTACTCAGCCAAGAGGCGCATGCCTTCCGATGGCTTGAGTTGGTCGTTGCGGATCGCCTGGTCGATCTGTTTTTTCACGCTTCGCCCGAGGGCTTTTTCATCGTACTGAACCATGTCCAACACGCTGGCAATCGAGGTGCCGCCGATCACCTCCTCGATGTAGTAGCCGCTTTCCTCGTCGGGATCGAGAAACACATGCACCTCGTTCACTCGGCCAAACAGGTTGTGCATGTCGCCCATGATGTCCTGATACGCACCCATCAGGAAGAACCCCAGGTGATATGGGCCGCCTCCGACTGTGTCCGGCAGATGCAATGGCAAAGTGTCTCGCTGCGCCTCCGGGTCGATGAAGTGGTCGACTTGTCCATCGGAATCGCAGGTGATGTCCACCAACCGGGCCTCGCGGTCCGGGGCGCGATCCAACGCATGCAGCGGCATGATTGGGAAGAGTTGTTTCAAGGCCCAGTGATCAATCAGCGACTGGAACACGGAAAAGTTGCAGAGGTACTGGTCAGACAGGTTTTCGTCGAGCTGTCGGATTTCCTCCGGCACCATCGTGCGGTCGCCAAAATCCCGGACAACGGCCTGACTGATTTCCCAGTACAACGACTCAACCTTGGCTTTGTCCTCCAGTTCGAGGATGCCGATGTTGAACATGCTTTGGGCGGCTTCCTTAATTTCCTTGGCATCATGCCATGCCTCCATCTTGCCTGAGGAATCAAGCCGGTCGCGCAGCTCGAGCAGTTCGCGGACGAAGTCGTGTTCCTTTTCCCCGTAGGTGATGTTCTCGAGCGCTCGGCCCTTGGTCACTCGCCCGAACGCCTCAACCACCAACACGCTGTGATGCGCGACGATCGCCCGTCCACTCTCGCTGATGATCTCCGGGTGAGGCACGCCTTCGCCGTTGCTGACTTCCGCCACGTGATACACCACATCGTTGGCGTATTCCTGCAGGGAATAATTTTTTGAACTGTCACTCTTCGATCGGCTGCCGTCGTAGTCGACCCCCAGCCCGCCACCGACGTCGAACCAGCGAATCGGAAAGCCCATCTTGTACAGCTTGGCGTAGTAGCGGGAGGCCTCCTGTACCGCTTTCTTGACGGTGAAAATGTCCGGCACCTGCGAGCCGATGTGAAAGTGCAACAGTTGAAAACAGTCGGCCAACTCCGCCTTGGCCAAGCGCTTGGCCAAGTCCAGCAGCTCCGCCGTGCCCAGGCCAAACTTGGCATTTTCCCCGCCGCTGGCCGCCCATTTGCCGTCGGCCTTACTCCATAATTTCACGCGCACGCCGAGGACCGGCTTCACCCCCATTGCGCGTGACACAGCTACAATGGGGTCCAGTTCCTCCATTTTCTCGACCACCAACACGACGGTCTTTCCCATCTTTTGGCCTAGCAACGCCATCCGAATGTACGTCTCGTCCTTGTAGCCGTTGCAAATGATCAGCGATCCGGGCTGCTCGTGCAGCGCGAGCGCGGCAAACAGTTCCGGCTTGCTACCAACCTCGAGGCCGGTCTGGTGCGACTCGCCCGCGATCAGGATTTCCTCCACCACCTCGCGGAGCTGATTGACCTTGATCGGAAAAACGCCGCGATAACTCCCCCTGTACTCGTACTCCGAGATTGCCTTGGCGAAGGCGGCGTTGATCGTTTGCACGCGGTGCCGGAGGATGTCCTGAAAGCGGATCAGCAGCGGAGTGCGGAGGTTGCGTTCGCGGGCTTCGTCGATGATATCCGTCAGGCGAATGGTTGCGCCGCCGTTGTCGGGGCGCGGCCGAGCCACCACCCTGCCCTCTTCGTCGATGTCAAAATAGCTAAGGCCCCAGCGGTCGATGTGGTACGTCCGCTTGGCTTCCTCGATGGACCAGTTGTCCGTTGTTGGACTGGAGGGGATCCTGCTCATGGCATCCTGCAAGGGACGCGCACTATACGAGCGGCCGAAGCGATTTCAAACGAGAACCGCATGCAGGCTCGTTCACCGGTCTTTCGCGTGCACCGAAATCACCACCGGCCGATGATCGGAGCCGTGGCCCCAGTTTGGGACAACCGGTATGGATGAGTTGGCCCGATCCAGCT
>JAPPPH010000091.1 GCA_028817635.1 Verrucomicrobiales bacterium
AGGCGAGCCGACTCGGTATGCCCCTCATGACGCCATGGACGTGGGCCATCGCGCACCGGCGTTTCAATCAGGGGGTACTGATTCGCTTCGGCCAATCCAAGGCGGTCGGCTGGGGAACACTCGTCCGGCTCATCGCCGATGTTACCGTCCTGTTCACCTGCTACATGTTGGCGCAATCGTTCGAGTCTCCAAAACTTGGTATCATCGCAGCCACGGCGGCCGTGTCGGCCGGGGTCGTGGCCGAGGCGGCCTACGCCGCTTGGCGGGTACGCCCGATCGTTCGCGACGTGTTGCCAGAGGCCAAGTCCAGCGAACCGCCACTCGAACGAAAACAGTTCCTCTCCTTTTATGTCCCTATGGCACTCATCCCGATGATGGGGCTGACCGCGCAGCCGGTGTTGACCGCTGGGATCAGCCGCATGCCCTCGCCAACCGAGTCGCTCGCCATCCTTCCGGCCGTGAACGGGTTCACGTTTTTGTTTCGCTCCGTCAGTCTCGCGTTCCTCGAGGTGGTGGTTGCGTTGGTGGAACGCCCCGGCGGTTACCCTGCCCTTCGCCGCTTTGCATGTCAGGCTGCTGCGTGTGTGTTTGTCGTGCAATTGCTGATCGTGTGTACCCCGTTGGCTGGCATTTGGTTTGGTGCTGTTGGCGGGTTGGACGATGCGCTTGGCCAACTGGCGGTCACTTCCGTCTGGGCGGCGATTACGATGGCCGCCACCGGGTTTGGCAGCAGCTTTTGCCAGGGGCTGCTCGTGCACGCGCACCAGACACGCAGTGTCACCGAGTCGGTTGCGCTTTTCCTACTGGTGATCGTCGTGGGGCTGACCGTTGGCGCGCACGGCGACTGGTTCGCCGGAGCCATCTTCGCCTTCATGACGTATGCGCTTGGCCAAGTGGCCCAATTTAGCTGGCTCTTCATCCGCAGCCGAGGCACGCGCCGTGCGCTTGGCCAAGCGGGCCACTGAGTAGTGTAGTGTCAACGCACCGGGTTGTCGTACCAGTACTCGCAGTTGGCGCGATTTTTCAGCGCTCCCCCGGCGGTGAAGATGGCCTCAACACCGTGTGCCAAGTTGCCGGCCGTAAAGAGCGCCCTCACCTTCCGGCCGGAACTCATCACCGGCGTGTGCAGCATCACCATCCGCTTGGCCAAGCGCTTGGCCAAGCGATTCAATCGCACGCAATACTCCACCTCCTCGGCGGCAAATAACTCGGTGTCAAAACCGTCCAACTCCCGAAAGGCATCGGCGCAACAAAACAGAAAGGATCCGGCTGCCCAGCCCATGAGCTTGGCCAAGGCGTTCCATCCGTGAACCGTCTGACGGGCGAGCCACGGACCGCTGTCGAACTTCACCGGAGTCCCCCCGCCAATGCAGTCGCCGGACGCGATCGCCCGCATCATCTCACGAAACAGCTCCGGCGACACCTGTGTGTCCGCATCAACAAAAACGAGCCAGTCGCCCTTGGCTGCTCGGCCGGCGGCATTTCGCGAGGCAGAGATTTGGTTGAATGACTCAAAGACCACTCGCGCCCCGTGCGCCTTGGCCACCCCGGCGGTGTCATCCGTCGAGTTGTTATCACACACCACAATCTCGCTCCCCCACCCGGCCGCACCCAACACTCGTGAGGCGTGCTTGGCCGCCGCGATGGTTTCCGGCAGGTACTTGGCCTCGTTGAAGGCGGGTATGGCGATGGAGACGAGCACTTGGCCAAGCGGTTACTCCGAGTCGAGGTAGGGCTGCAACCGCTCTTTGAGTGCCGGAGGCAGTCGGGTCGCCCGACCACTCGCTTCAACACAGCCGTGCAGCGTTTCCCCCTCGAGGATGCGAACGCCCTCTCCCTTGGTGATTCGATAACCAAAACCAAGCCGCGCGCCCCGGATGGCCGTCAACCGGCACTCGATCCGCAACTCGTCATCGTACTCGGCAAAGGCAAAATATTTGAGGTGAACCTCTGACACCGGGAAGATGACGCCCTCCTCCTGATACTCGAGGAACGATTTGCCGAGGTATCGGAAAAACTCCCCCCGGGCCGCCTCCAGCAGGTCTGGGTAGCGGCCGTAGTAGACATGATTTCCCACCGTGCAGTCGGCGTAGGTGACCCGGTGTTCATGGGTAAATATCTCCGCAGGCATGCCGCAGGGTAGCGGCGCATCGGCACCGGTTCAATCGCCGCGATTTCTGCTGGCGTTTTTCGGCTGACCCGCTAGGTTTCGCGGCCATGTCTTTCCTGCATAAACAATCGGGTAGGCGTCTGGCCAAGTTCATTGGGCTTGCCGGACTTTTCGTGATGGCCGCCGGAGGCGCGGTCGCGGATCAGCCCAAGTGGATTTGGAGCTCCAAGAACGCCAAGGACGGCGAGACGGTGTTCTTCCGAAAAGCCATCAAGCTGAACAAGGAAACCAAGTCGGCCAAGCTGACGATGTCCTGCGACAACGGCTTTGAGGCGTACATCAACGGCAAGAAGGTGCTCGTCGGTAGCGAATGGACCGTGGCCCAAACGGTGGACGTCAAAAAACACCTCAAGCCCGGCAGAAACGTGATCGCCGTTCGAGCATGGAACGACGGCAGTGTCGCAGGGCTGGTGGGGCAACTCGATGTCGCCAGTGTCACGTCACGGCACAAGCTCTATTCCACTGATAAATCCTGGGTCTTTAGCAGCAAAAACACAAAAGGCTGGGAAAGTCTGGGCTTCGACGCAAAAGGTTGGAACACCCCGGAGGTAACCGGAAAACTCGGTGATGCACCGTGGGGCAACGTGTTTGCTCTGGCACAAAAGGGCGGAACCGATGCCAAGAAAAGTAATCCGGCCGACCTCAAGCTGGCCAAGGGCTTCAAATCCGAGTTGCTCTACACCGTGCCGAAGGGTTCGCAGGGATCGTGGGTCGCCGTCTGCGTGGACGACAAGGGCCGCATCATCGCCAGCGACCAGGGCGACAAGGGCCTTTACCGGATCGACCCGCGCGGCGACGAGATCAAGGTCGAGAAACTCAACATCAACATCTCCAGTGCACAGGGCCTGCTTTACGCGCACGGTGCGTTGTGGGTGAACATCAACGGCCGCAACGCCGGTGTGCATCGCCTCACCGACACCAATGGCGACGACCAGTTTGACAAGGACGAATATCTCAAGCCGATGCAGGGTGGCGGCGAACACGGCCCACACGCCCTCGTGCTCAGCCCGGATAAACAGCACATTTATGTGATGGGCGGCAACATGACCAAGCTGCCGAAGATGGACGGCTCTCTTGTGCCGACGAACTGGGATGAAGATCTCCTTCTCAAGCGCCTGCCAGATGCCCGGGGTCATGCCGCGAACATCCGTGCGCCTGGAGGCTGGATCGGCCGCTTCGACAAGGACGGCAAAAACTGGGAGACCGTAGCGATGGGCTTCCGAAATAGTTACGACATGGCCTTTAACATCGACGGCGAACTGTTCGCCTACGATTCCGATATGGAGTGGGACGCCGGCACACCTTGGTATCGTCCCACCCGGCTTTACCACATCGCCAGTGGCGCAGACTTCGGCTGGCGCACCGGCACTGGCAAATGGCCGCAATGGTACCCGGACGCGCTGCCGCCGCTCTACGATATTGGCCCCGGTTCACCCGTGGGCGTGATCTCCGGCCTCGGAGCCAAGTTTCCGGCCAAGTACCAGAAGGCCATCTACTGCCTCGATTGGACCTACGGCACCATGTCCGCGATGTTTCTCACCCCGTCCGGCGCCTCCTACACCGCCGAGCGCGAAGAATTTGTGGCCAGCTCGCAGATGCGCATGACCGACGCCGTGATCAACCCGTACGACGGCGCGATGTATTTCACCGTGGGCGGACGCGGCGGCCAAAGCGCCCTGCACCGCGTAACCTACGTCGGCGATGAAAGCACCGCCCCGGCCAAGGCCGGAAGCGATCACGCGGCGGACCGCAAACTCCGCCGCAGCCTCGAGGCGTTGCACAAGCCAAACACCGCCGGTGCCGTGGATAAGGCCTGGAAGTATCTTGGCCACAAGGATCGCCACATTCGCTGGGCGGCCCGCATCGCCATCGAGCATCAACCCGCCGCCGGATGGCAGGCCAAGGCCTTGGCCGAAAAGGATCCCCAAGCGGCACTGACCGCGCTCTGCGCCCTCGCCCGTCAAGGCGACGCCAGCCTGCAGGGCAAACTGGTTGCCGCACTCAACAGCCTAAACTGGGCCACGTTGACCCCGGCGCAACAGGCCGAATTGCTTCGCGTTTACCAACTCGCATTCATTCGCATGGGCAAACCCTCGGAGGCCGTCGCGGCCTCGGTTGAGAAGATCCTCGACCCGGTTTACCCCGCCCCGATGGCCTCGCTCAACCGGGAGTTGTGCACGCTGCTCGTTTACCTCGAGTCACCCAACGCCGCCGTCAAGACGTTGGCGTTGATGTCCCAGAGCACCGACCAGACCAAGCACAACTGGAGCAACGATCTGCTTAACCGAAATGCCGGCTATGCCCGTGCGTTTGCCGCCACCGCAGCCTCCTCACCGCAGCGCGATCAGATTCACTACGCCAAGGAACTGCGCAACCTAAAGAACCACTGGACCGACAAGCAACGGCTTGAATACTTCCGCTGGTATCGCAAGGCCGAAAGTTTCAAAGGCGGCAACAGCTTCGCCGGCTTCCTCAACAACTTCCGCAAGGAAGCTCTTGCCAACGTGCCAAAGGAATTGCTGCCGGAGATCGAGAAAATTCAGAAAGCCCCGGTCAACGACGGCCCGCCGTTCAAGATCGACGCCAAGCTTTCGCTCGGCGTGACTCCTCCGATGAAGTTCGACAAGTCCGAACTCAAGGTCAAGGCCGGCGCCGGCGTGGAACTCGCCTTCACCAACAACGACCCCATGCCGATGATGCACAACCTGCTCATTATCGAGCCGGGTTCACGCGTGGACATCGTCACCAAGGCCGCCACCATGGGTGCAGCCGGGATGATCAACAGCTTCGTGCCGGAGAGCGACAAGGTCCTCGCCGCCACACCGCTCGTGCTGACCGGCAACACCTACAAGCTCTACTTCAAGGCCCCAACCAAGCCGGGCAAGTACGAGTACGTCTGCACCTACCCCGGCCACGGCTTCTCCATGTGGGGCACGCTGGTGGTGGAATAAACCAACAGAGACCAACCCGTTTTTCACAAAAGCGCCGGCAAACACCGGCGCTTTTTTTGTTCGATAAATGTAGGGACGGCCGTCCCCAGCCGTCCAAAAAATCAAGGCGCGCTGAGACAGCACGCCCTGCCTTTCCGCGGACAGGAATGTCCCCACTCCTTTTTATTCCCCGCTGCCGACTAGGCGGCGTGCGATGAAAGTGCGGAGCTTGGGAATTTTGCAATTCGAGATGAAATTAACGGCGGCGGTGCGGTCGGCGGCCACTGCCGGGCTGATGCCATACCAGATCATCAGCGGCAACACCGGATCTCTGGCGAAGGTATCCTTTGCGGCGAGTGCACCGGCCAAATCCCAGCGCTTGGCCAAGGGCAGCAGGCGCAACACGGAGGCCAAGTGCAATTGAACCAGCCCAGACGGCTCCGACTTGGCCAAGCGGACGAACCGGTCAAGCGCAGCGTCTGAAACCGCTCCGGCATCCGTCAGCAACTTGATCGACCAGACGCGGACGTGCTCGTTTTCATCGTGCGACTGCTCCAGCAGCCAAGCCTCGTTCGCCGCCCCGATACTGTGCAACACCCACATCGCACGCAGCCGATGCGCTGCCGACTTTCCGTTGCGGTACAACTCCAGCATCGCCTCGCGCGCTTGGCCAAGGTCTTCCCCCGCCAAGGCACGCTCCTGCAATAAACGGCGGGCCACCCGGGAGTGCCACTCGTTTTTATGCGTCTGCAGCTTGGCCAGTTGAAGCGAATCCAGCTCGTGCAACGGCTTGGCCAAGCGCTTGGTTTCGCCGTGCGATATTTTGAAAATCCGGCCGCTCGTCCGGTGCACGCCGTCGTTCTCGTGGCACTCGCCGATGTCCGACCAGTCGAGCACGTACACCCCGCCGTCCGGTCCGTAGCTCAGTTCCACCCCTCGAAACCACACGTCCTTGGTTTGCATGATATCCTCGACATGTTTGCCGACGTAACCCGCACCCGCACGATGCAACGTGTCCTGATTGATTCGCCGGCCGTGCAGGTTCAACGTCATGACACGGCCGCGATATTTCTCGGGCCAATTGTCGCCATTATAAATGATCATGCCACTGTGCGCGTGGCCGCCGCCGGCCGCATCCGTGGCCGAGGTCATGCCCTTTCGCTTCAAGTCTCCCCAGTCCTCGTTGCCGGCGTCCCAGTGATAGTGATCCGCTGTCTGTGGCATCAGCTCGTAGAGGTGCTTTTCAAAATGATTGCCGTACATCCGCTTGTATCGCGCCCCGGGAACCCCATGCCAAAGATGCCCGATCACGGTGTTGATGAAAAACAATTGCCCGTGCTCGTCCCAGTCGTGCCCCCACGGATTGGTCGTGCCCTCGGCAACGACATCAAACGCCTTGGAGACAGGATGATAACGGAAGATGCCACAATTCATCTTCACCCGCTCCGCAGCAGGTGTGCCCGGCTTGCCGATGTGGGACGTGGCCAAGATTCCGTGCCGCCCATACAGCCAACCGTCCGGCCCCCAGCGCAGTCCGTTGACGACATTGTGCCGCACGCGGTCGCTGTCGAACCCGTCCAGCACAACCTCCAGTTCGCTGTCCGGCACGTCGTCGCGGTTGCGATCCGGGATGAACAGGATGCTCGGAGCCGCCGCCACCCAGACACCACCGAAGCCCACCTCGATGCCGGCGATGTGCGAGCCCTTGTCCCAAAACACCTTTCGTTTATCGAGTACGCCATCGTTGTTCGTGTCCTCAAAAATCAGGATGCGATCCTTCATCCGCGTGTCGAAACGCAACTGGGAATTGGCGTAGGTGTAGCACTCAGCCACCCACAGCCGGCCCCGACTGTCCCACGCCATCGCGATCGGCTGTTGCACCGCCGGCTCGGCCGCGCTCAATTGAACCGTGAAACCCTTTGGCACGGTGATGCCCTTGAGCGCCTCGGCAGCACTCGTGAATGGCGATGTCAATTCCTGCGTGTTGAACAACTTTTGTTCCGCAGCCGGACTCATACAGGCCGTCGCAGCCAATGCCGGGATAATAAAAAATCTACGCATCGTGTGGAGGCCGGATGAAACGCCTCCCGCCCCCAGTCGTCAACCCGGAACTCAGCGCCTTGACATCCCGCCGAGAGCCACAACACTTCCCGCCTCATGGCGAACATCGAATTCGAAAACGTGACCGCATTGGCCAAGGCCAATGTTTACTTTGACGGCAAAGTCGTCAGCCACACCATCATTCTCGCTAACGAAAGCCGAAAAACACTCGGGTTGATTTATCCCGGTTCATTTCATTTCGGTACGGAACAGGCCGAGCGAATGGAGATCATCGCCGGCACCTGTTCGGTGAAAGTTCAAGGCGAAGAGGCAGCCACTCAATACACCGAAGGGCAACACTTCGACGTCCCCGAAAAAAGCGGATTCGACATCGAAATCAAGGAAGGCATCTGTGAATACATCTGCTCGTTTATCGACTGAGCCTTTACGATCCTAATCCACCATCCAAACGAGATCTTTCCATGGCGGAGTGTCGTTCGGCTGGGGTTGGCCGGAGGTGGTGCGGCCGTTTTGGATGATATCGGTGATGCGCTTGGCCAAGCGCTTGGCCAAGGCCGGATGCTGGGCGATGAGGTTGGTCGTTTCGCCCGGATCGACTGATAGGTTGTACAACTCGCGCTTGGCCGCCCTGCGTCCGCCCTCCATGATCAACTTCCATTTCCCCTCGCGGATGGCATAGCGCCCCTGCATGCCATGGTGGATCATGGCCAGGCGCTGAGGCGCGTCCTGCCCGGTCAGAGCCCGATAAAAGCTGACGCTGTCTTCCCCAGCGTTGTCGGGGAGTTTTTTTCCTAGCATCTCGGCGAAGGTGGCCAGCAGGTCAGTCTGGCAGACCGGTTCTTCCCAGCGACTCCCGGCCTTCACCTTGGCCGGCCAACGGACAAGAAACGGCACGCGGTGGCCGCCCTCATAAATCGACCGCTTGCCCTCCCGAAAAATCCCGTTGCTGTGGTGGCCAAACTTTTCGATGCGCTTGCGCCATGTGGTCTCGGGGCCATTATCGCTGGTGAATACGACGAGGGTGTTGTCGGCCAGCTTGTTTTCGTCGAGCCAGTCGAGCACCCGGCCCACGTGCCAGTCGGTCTCCATCATGAATTCGCCATACGCACCGGCATCGCCCTTCCCTCTAAATCGCTTCAGCGGGATGACCGGCTTGTGAGGCGAGGTGTGCGAGATGTACAGCATGAACGGCTTGCCGTTCCGCGCCGCAGCCGCCTGCCCGTCAAGCCACTTGATCGCCTGCTCGGTAAACCGGTCGAGGCAGTCGATATCGACGAAGTCCGGGGCCACCTCGAGGTCGTTTGGTTTCACCGGCTTGGCCTGATACGGTGGCTTGATGCGGTAATCGTCAATTGCAATTTGATTCGGTTTTTTTCGCGTGAACAGCGTCGGCGGCACTTTTGCCAAGCGGCCCTCGAACCACGCGAGCACCCCGTAATTCATCGAGGCAGGGATGCCCCAAAAATAATCAAACCCCTTGTCTAGCGGCATGTCGACTGTCGGCTTCGACCAATCACGGTCACCCTTGGTTCCCGGAAAATCCATCCCAAGGTGCCACTTGCCAACCATCGCCGTGGCGTAACCGTTGTCGCGCAAAAACGAGGCCAACGTCATCCGGCCATCCGCGATCAGACACTTGCCCTCCGCCCCCATCACGCCGCGCTTCATCGTCGTTCGCCAAGAATAACGCCCTGTCAACAGGCCGTAACGCGATGGCGTGCAGACCGTGTCCGGACTATGCCCGTCTGTGAAGGTCATCCCCTCCACCGCCAATCGATCGATGTTCGGCGTTTTAAACTTGGCCTGCGGATTCAGGCAGGACGCATCACCGTAACCCATGTCATCAACGTAAATGACGATGACATTCGGCTTGGCCGCGTATGCCGTTGCGGCACAAAACAGGCTGAAGAGCAGCAGTCGAAACAGGCTCATGCGGGCGATTTCAGCGAGGCCTCGATCAGTTTTTTCGATGCCTTCACACCGGGGACAGGCTTGAGCTTGTGCCCTTCCCACTCGATAGCGAGGATGCCGCGGTAACCGGCCTTGTCGATGATCTTCATCAAGCGTGTGTAGTCAAAGTCCGGCTGCTTCCCCTTGTCATCGAAGCTGTGCATCTTGCAGGAAATCGTCGCTGTGTATGGCATCATCGCCTCGGTTCCGTCGTAAACATTGTTCCGCAGCTTGCCGAAGTCCGGCATCAATTTGCAGGCCGGGTGGTTCAGTTTTTTGGCGACCTTGGCGAGGAATGCCCCGCGCTGGCTTAACTGGGATGCGCCCGGCTCAATGGCGATGACAACGCCCTTTTCCGCCGCGGCATCGGACAATGGCTTGAGCGCCTCAACACACGCTGCACCTACCTACGCATCATCGCTGCCGGTCGCCCGGATAAATACAAGACAAAATTCACAGCACTAAATCTGCGCACGCGAGAGCGACGGCAAAATCTGTTTCAGGCTCGCCTCACGCTTTTGCGGGTTGGCATCGAGCGCGCCGGTCATCAATAAAAACAGCTCGGTCTTGGCTTTCTTCGCACGGCGTCTGAGCTGCTTCAAATATTTCGTGTCATCGAGCTTGTCCTTCGGCAGACCGCCTTCCCAAAGGTCGAGCTGATCGATGCCAAACTGATCGACGCTAAACGCCGGGTAATCCAGCGGGTCAAGCGAGCCGTCCTTGAACATGGCCCGCAGCGAATACTGCGAAAGCCCAATCTGGTAACGGGGCCGCTTGGCTTCTTTCGCCGCGAAAGCGTCGGGTAAAAGGACCGCCCCGGCAGCCATAGCCGCAGAGGATTTCAAGAATTGTCGTCGTGGTAGTTTCATAAAGAGTCGGCAATTATCGCGCTTGGCCAAGCGCTTGGTTTTCAGGGGGCAAATGATGAAAAAAACTAGGCATGCAGTCGAGCCTGACTTCCGCTTGGCCAAGCCGGTTTGGCGTTGCCCCAACACCGGGCTTTGCCGATGATCCCGTTTCGCATGTTTTTCCTGTCACGAATCTGTTTGTGTCTCATCGGTCTGGCACTGGCCGTATCAACACCACTGGCCCAACCCTCCCGTGATGCGGCCAAGGCGGTCTCGCAGCTCGACCTTTACCCCGGGCTGGAGGCCACGCTGTTTGCCTCCGAGCCGCAGATCCTCAGCCCGACCAATATTGACGTAGATCACCGAGGCCGGGTGTGGGTCTGTGAGGTGGTTAACTACCGGGCGCATGCCCGCAATAACAAGCGGCCGCAGGGCGACCGAATTTTGATCCTCGAGGACACCAACGGCGACGGCAAGGCCGATACTCAAAAGGTCTACTATCAGGGTCGTGACGTGGACGCCGCGCTTGGCATCTGCGTGCTCGGCAACAAGGTAATTGTCACCTGCGCACCAAACGTCATCGTGTTCACCGACGAGGACGGAGACGACAAACCGGACAACCGGAAACTGCTGTTCACCCAAGCCGGGCGTCCGCAGGACGATCATTCCACCCACTCGTTTGTGTTTGGGCCGGACGGCAAACTCTACTGGAATATGGGCAACAACGGCGGATTCGTTCACGACGCAAACGGCAAACTGATCGTCGACACCGCCGGCAACCACGTGCTCGACCGCCGCCAAATGGGCCGCTTCAAAGACGCACGAACGCCCTACTGGGGCGGAATGATTTTTCGCTGTAATCCGGACGGCAGCGAGTTCGAGGTGCTCGGGCACAACTTCCGCAACAATTACGAAGTGGCAGTCGACTCCTTCGGAAACGTTTGGCAGTCGGACAACGACGACGACGGCCATTACGGCGTCCGCATCAACTACATCCTCGAGGGTGGCAACTACGGCTACCGCGAGGAACTCACCGGGGCCGGCTGGCGCAAGCACCGTGTGAGCCAGGCGGCGGATGTCAGCTCGCGGCACTGGCACCAGAACGACCCGGGCGTCGTGCCCAACTTTGTCCAGACCGGTGCCGGCTCCCCGACCGGCATCACCGTTTACGAGGGAGAGTTGCTCCCCAAAGTTTTTCACAATCAAGTGATCCACTGCGACGCCGGGCCGGGCGTCGTTTGGGCGGCCAAGGCCAAGCCGGACGGCGGCGGTTTCTCCGGCGAGATGATCAACCTCGTGAAAGGCGAACGCGACAAGTGGTTTCGGCCGGTCGACGTGGCAGTGGCGCCGGACGGCGCGCTGTTCGTCAGCGATTGGTACGACCCGGTCGTCGGCTGGAATCGACAGGCCGACAGCGAACGGGGCCGCATCTATCGCATCGCCCCGGCAGGGCATCGCCAGCAAAACAAGCCGCTGAATTTGGAAAGCGGTGCCGGTGCCATAGCGGCGTTGAAAAGCCCAAATCTCGACGCGCGCTACCTCGGTTGGCAGGCGCTGCACGACATGGGGATGGAGGCGATCCCTCATCTTGATCCCCTCTACGCCGTCGGAAAACCGCACGAACGTGCCCGAGCACTTTGGCTGCTCAGTCGCATCAAGGGCGCTGGCGAGCCATTCATCGACCGGGCGTTGGATGATCCCGATGCATCGACCCGAGTGGTCGCCCTGCGTGCTGCGCGACAGCTCAACCGCAGGAAAGAATACGACTTAGCCAAGAGGATCGAGCACGTGACCAACGACCCTTCTCCACGAGTATTGACCGAGGCAGCCATCGCGCTCCGGGATGTCAACACCGCCCACACACCCGAACTCTGGGCGCGCTTGGCCAAGCGGCACAACGGCGATCGCTGGTTTCTCGAGGCGCTTGGTCTGGCTGCCGGCAATCGCTGGACCGAATGCCTCGACAGTTGGCTGGAGCGAACACCCGACGCCCTCAACACCGCCGCCGGCAGACAGATCCTTTGGCGCTCGCGTGGCGAACAAACGATCCGCCTGCTCGGCAACGTGCTCGGGTATCAGGGTATCGATCCCGATGAAAGCAAGCGCCTGATCCGAGCACTTGATTTCCAACCGGACGGCCCAGCCAAGGACACAGTACTGCTCAGGCACGCCGCCAGTTATCCCGGCAAGCTCGGCTCACGACATATCCTGCTCAAGGGCGAAATGTTTCTCCGCCTGGCCAAGTCCAAGACCGTCAAGCGCGATGAGTATGCAGCGCCGTTGAACCGATACCTGCGTCAGGCAAAAAACTCCGAGTACTTTGTAAAGGTGGTCGATGCGCTTGGGCTGAAGGAGCGCCATCCGCAGTTGGTCGACATGGCCATGACACACCTTGGCTCGTCACTTGGCCAAGCGGCGCTCGATGCACTATTCGACAACGACGCCACGGCGGCCATCGAGGTGAAACTCAAAAACGGATCGCCCGCACAACTCGCCACCCTCACGGAAGCGCTAGCCAACAGCAGAAAAAGCACAGCCGCTGACCTACTCATCAACATTTTTCTCGATCCGGCCAAGCCACTCGCGGTTCGTCAAACCGCCGTCCGAGGGGTCGCCGGCACATCGCCCGGCCGACTTGTCGATCTGGCAGCCGGCGGCAAATTCTCTGAAGCCCTCAAGCCGACCGCAGGGGCTGCGTTGACAAAAATCATGAACGTATCGGTTAGGAATCGCGCCCGGGAACACTTCCCCATTCCCGCGCTCAAGGGCGCGACCGAGTTGCCACAGATGACCGAGCTGCTGGTGTACGTTGGCAACAGCGAACGAGGGCGGACAATCTTCGAACAAACCACCTGCGTGCAGTGCCATCAAGTGAACGGCACGGGGATCAACTTTGGCCCGGACCTCTCGGAGATCGGCAGCAAGTTATCGAAACAGGGATTGTACGAATCGATCCTCGACCCGGATGCCACGGTGTCGCCGGCATTTCAGGCCGTGAACATCGTGAAGCAGAACGGGAAAGCATTCTCCGGTTTTATTACCAGCGAAACGGAGGGAGAAATCACCCTGCAACAAGTCGGTGGTACGACATCCACCCACAACAAAACCGAAATTCAAAACCGGATAACGAGCCCGCAGTCCCTCATGCCGGCCGGGCTGCAACAGTTGATGACATTTGACGACCTTGTCGATCTCGTCGAATACCTCGCCGGCCTCAAGTCGCGTTAATCAACCGGGGCGCTGCCCCACCAGTCCTTGTTGGGCTTGAAATCCTTTTTCAGAAAGTTGGCGTGTTGTTTTTCCAACCGCGCCTTGCCGTCTGAGGCGATGGACTTGAGCCGGGCCTCGCGCTTGGCCAAGTCGGCCTGTGTGTCCTTGGTCGGGAACCGCGCCTTGGTTTCCTTGAGCCAAGCGTCGAGTTTTTTGCGCAACTGCTTGGCCCGCTTGGTTTCGCGCTTGGCCAAGTCGGTCGTCTCGTTCGGGTCGTTGGCCAGGTGATACAGCTCATCGCGGCCGTCTTCGTGGTAGTGGATGAGTTTCCAGTCGTTTTGGCTAATGATCGAGGATGGTTCGCCGCCCTGATTGCCGTAGTGAGGGTAGTGCCAATACAACGGGCGTTTGGCAATCTTGCCGCCCTTGAGCAACGGCACGATGCTAACGCCGTCGACCACCTGCTTGGCCGGCACGTTCACCCCGGCCAACTCGAGCAGCGTCGGGTACCAGTCGATGCCGTTGACCGGGACAGCACTGACGCCGCCCGGCTTGGTCACGCCCGGTGCCTTAATGTAGTACGGCTCGCGGATGCCCCCCTCCCATTGCCGGCCTTTGCCGCCGCGCAACGGCGTGTTGCTGGTCGAATAGGCGTCACCGGAGGAAACGCCACCATTGTCGGACGTGAAGCAGACGATGGTGTTTTTGTCCAAGCCAAGTTCGTCGAGTTTATTCAGAACGATCCCAACGGCGTCGTCCATGGTCTCAATCATCCCGGCGTAGATCGGGCAGTCCTGCACCTGCCGG
>JAPPPH010000005.1 GCA_028817635.1 Verrucomicrobiales bacterium
CCTCCTGATGGCCGCCGAGTTGGCTGCGGAGCAGACCGGCGCACCGGAGCGCGAAGCCGACTTCGCCGCGCCCGGCAACCCGCGCTGGATACGCTACCTGAGGCTACGCCTGGACAGTTGACCCGCCAAACCGCTTGTCCGCTTGGCCAAGCTGAACTATTTTGCGCGCTGCGTGGCTGCTAAAAAACAGAACACCCCCGCTCCGGACGATTTGCCGTTCGAAGAGGGAATGAAAAAATTGGAAGCGATCGTCGAACAGATGGAGGGCGACGAATTGCCGCTTGAGGATTTGCTCAAACACTACGAGGAGGGCACCCGCCTGGCCAAGAGCTGCCAGGAGAAACTCGAGTCCGCCGAATTGAAGATCAAAAAACTCCAGCCCAACGCCGACGGTGAGGATGAACTCGTCGACGACAACTCTGTTGAATTCTAACATGGCAAAAATCGAAGAGCACAACCGCTACCTCGACATGGTGGATCACCCCGCCCACGTCAAAAAATTGACGGTGAAACAACTCGAGCAGTTGGCGGGAGAACTACGCGAGGAACTCATTGAGGGACTCGCCGAGAATGGCGGACACCTCGGCCCGAACCTCGGCGTGGTGGAATTGACCGTGGCCATGCATCGCGTTTTCGAGACGCCCAAAGACAAGTTTGTCTGGGATGTCAGCCACCAGTCCTACGTGCACAAACTGTTGACCGGGCGCAAGGAACGCTTTCGCACCATCCGGACCACCGACGGTCTGAACGGTTTTTCGCTTCGCACCGAGAGCGAACACGACTGCTACGGGGCCGGCCATGCCGGGACCGCTCTCTCTGCCGCACTGGGCATGGCCGCCGCACGCGACCAACGCAAGGGAGACGAAAACATTGTCTGCGTCTTCGGCGATGCAGCGTTGACCAACGGCTGTTCGTTTGAGGCGCTAAACAACATCGCACACACCACGAACAAATTCATCGGCATTCTCAACGACAACGAGTGGTCGATCGCAAAGAATGTCGGCGCGATTTCCAATTACCTCAACAAGCTGATCACCAATCCGAGCTACAACAAGATTGCTCAGGATCTGCAACATTTCCTCGAGAAAATACCGAGCGGAAAACTGGCCGTTCGCCTTGGTCTCAAGGGGCAGGAAGCCATCAAGGGCACCGTCACACAGGCCGTTCTCGAACATAACGAGGAGACGCTCGACGCAGATGGCCGCGGCGGATTCGGCAGCAGCCTGATTTTTGAGGAGTTTGGCATCCGCTACCTCGGCCCGATCGACGGGCACGACCTTCCGCTACTGATCGAGACTCTCGAGTTCGCCAAGAGCTGCGAACAGCCGATCGTCCTGCACGTGATCACCAAAAAAGGCAAAGGCTTTAACGCGGCGCTGAAGCATCCTGAAAAATTTCACGGCACCGGCCCCTACAATCCCAAGTCCGGCGAAAGCGCCCCGGGGAAACCGGGCACCCCGCCCAAATATCAGGACGTGTTTGGCGACACGATGGTCAAGCTGTGCCGCAAGGACAAATCGGTCGTCGGCATCACCGCCGCCATGCCAAGCGGCACCGGCCTTAAGGCGCTCGAGGAGGCCATTCCCAAACAATACTACGACGTCGGCATCGCGGAGGAACATGCCGTGCTGTTCGCCGCCGGGATGGCGACAATGGGTTTCCGCCCGGTCTGTGCCATCTACTCCACCTTCCTTCAGCGGTCGTACGACATGATCATCCACGACGTCGCGCTGCAAAATTTGCCGGTCATTTTCTGCATGGATCGCGCCGGGCTGTCGGCCAACGACGGACCGACGCACCACGGCCTGTTCGACATCGCCTACCTGAACTGTGTGCCTGACATCATCGCCATGGCGCCCAAAGACGAGGATGAACTGGCGGACATGATGTTCACCGCCACACACCAAAACCAACCGGCATTCATCCGTTACCCGAGGGGCAACGGCGAAGGCGTGCCGGTCAAGAATCAACCGGCCCTTATCGAGATCGGCAAGGCAGAGGTGCTGCAAAACTTCGCCAACAACGGCAACCCCAAGGTGGCGTTCTTTGCGCTTGGCCCGATGCGTTCCATCGCGGACGATGCCATCCAAAAACTGGGTGCTGAAAACATCGACGCCGCCATCATCAACCCGCGCTTCACCAAGCCGATTGACGCCGGCACCACCGAGTTTTTTGCCCAAGCCGCAGACGTTCTCGTGACTATTGAGGATCATGTGTTAAAGGGCGGTTACGGCAGCATTGTGCGCGACCACTTGGCAGATGAGCAAATCCAGACGCCGGTCGTTCGCATCGGCTGGCCGGATGAATTCATCGAGCACGCCTCTTCCGTTGGTTACCTGCGTGACAAGCACGGCCTGAACGGAAAGGCGGCGGCAGAAAAAATAAACCAAGCGCTTGGCCAAGCGGCCACCGAATCCCCAGCGCTTGGCCAAGCAGCCGGAGAATAAATACGCCATGACACGGCACTGCCACAAATGCGGAAAGGAATGGACGCTCGACGGCCAACCGGGACGCAGTGAAAGTTGCCACGGTTGCAATGAAGACCTTCGCACCTGCCTCAATTGCGTGTTTTACGACGCCGGGGTCGCCTATCAATGCCGCGAACGCCGTGCCGAACCGGTGACAGAAAAACACCGATCCAACTTTTGCGAATACTTCGACTTTGCGCTGCGTGACTGGTCTGGCGATGGCGCAGGTAATTCCCGCGCCGACGAGGCACGGAACGCCTTCGACAAACTCTTCGGCGACTAATTCGCCCGCCCCGTTTTCAACAACAAAAACTTGTCAAGCAGCATCATCCATGT
>JAPPPH010000053.1 GCA_028817635.1 Verrucomicrobiales bacterium
GGTCATCCGGCCGATGATGTATCTCGCACTGACCTACGACCACCGCATCGTCGATGGCCGCGAAGCCGTGACCTTCCTCGTCAAGGTCAAGGAGTTCATCGAAAACCCGGCGCTTGGCCTGGTGGATTGAGAGCTTGGCCAAGCGCTTGGCTTTGAATGAATTTAAAAAATGGAATTTGATTTAGTGGTCATTGGGGCCGGGCCCGGCGGGTACACCGCCGCGATCAAGGCTGCTCAACTCGGCATGAAAACCGCCATCGTTGAGAAGGAGAAAAACCTCGGCGGCACCTGCCTCAACGTCGGCTGTATCCCCAGCAAGGCGCTGCTTTCCTCGTCGGAGCTGTTTCACGAGGCCCAGCACGGCTTCAAGTCACATGGTATCAAGGCGGAGGGGCTGTCGTTTGATGTCGCGGCGATGATGAAGCGCAAGGACGGCGTCGTACGCAAGATGGCACGGGGCATCGATTACCTGATGAACAAAAACGGCATCGAGCACGTGAGCGGCTCCGGTCGCATCGTCAATGCCGGCGAGGTTGAGGTCACCGGGGGAGAGGCCGGGCGAACACTTAAAACCAAGCGCATCCTCATCGCCACCGGTAGCTCCGTAAGCGGCCTGCCGTTCCTCGAGTTCGACGGCGAAACGGTGCTAAGCAGCGACCACGCGATCGCGCTTGGCCAAGCGCCGGAGTCAATGATCGTGATCGGCGGCGGCGCGATCGGGCTGGAACTGGGCTCGGTCTGGGCACGGCTGGGCACGAAGGTGACGGTGGTCGAGTTTCTCCCGCGCATCGCCGCGATGTTCGATGAGGACATTACCCAGGCTCTCCAAAAACTGTTGCAAAAACAGGGGCTCAAGTTCCACCTCGGCACCGGCGTGGAGTCGGCCGAGAAAACCAAAACCGGCATCAAGCTGACGGCTGCCAAGGGAGACAAGTCACTGGAACTGGAGGCCGAAAAGGTACTCGTTGCCGTTGGGCGCAAGCCGAACACCGACGGCCTCGGCGCGACCGAAGCCGGTGTTGAGTTGGACAAGCGCGGTCGAATTCAGACGGACGCCGAGTGGCAGACGAACGTGCCGGGGATTTACGCCATCGGCGACGTAATCGCCGGGCCGATGCTCGCTCACAAGGCCGAGCAGGAGGCGGTCGCCGCCGTGGAACGCATGGCCGGCAAGGCGGGCCGGGTGAATTACGACACCATTCCGTGGGTGATTTACACCGCGCCCGAGGTTGCCGCCGTAGGGCTCACCGAGGCGGAGGCGAAAGAGAAGGGACACGAAGTCGCGGTGGGCGTATTTCCGTTTCAGGCCAATGGCCGGGCGGTGGCCGGTGCCCATACGGACGGCTTGGCCAAGGTCATCGCCGACAAGGCGACCGACCGGGTGCTGGGCGCGCAGATCCTCTCCACCAACGCCTCGGAATTGATCGCCGAGGCGGTGCTGTTGATGGAGTTCGACGGCAGTGCGGAGGATCTTGCGAGGACAATCCACGCGCACCCGACAATGTCTGAGGGGTTGCGCGAGGCGGCGCACGCGGCCATGGGCGAGCCACTTCACATCTAGAGCGCTTGGCCAAGCGGGCACAAAAAAAGCGCCGGGCAACCCCGGCGCTTTTGTGTGTTCCGATCGGAAAATTATTTTTGGGGGGGAGCCGGAGCGGTGGAATCAGCCGGGGTTACTGCGCCCTCGGCTGCCGGGGGTTGCTTGGCCTTGTACTCCTCGGGGGCATCCTTGTTTAGCTCGGCAATGACTTTGTCTGTGATGTCATTTTTCCCGGCGGTGTAAACCACGGAGGCCGTTACGTTGCCTTGCGCTGAGTTGATGACGAGATCGTATCCGGCCTCCTTGGCCAGAGCGGCAACGACCTCCTTGATTTCATCCATTCGCGCCCGGGTAAGTCGATTATTCATGTCGACCATGGTGCGCTGTGCGTTGCGGTTGTACTCGGCGCGCCGAGCTGTCAATCGGCGATGTTCCCCTTCCTTTTCCTGCATCTTCTTGACGTCGGCCTCTCGCTTGGCCTCCGAGTTGGCCGGGTCCTGTGCACTTTGGCGAAGGCGGGCGAATTCCTCGGTGACCAGCTTAATGTCATTTATCAAGTCCTGCTCGATTTTCTTGAAATCGGCCTCTCGCTCGGCCACCTGGCTACGGGACATCAGCGTTTTCCAGTAAGCACTGAATGTTTTGTCCAGATTGATTGTGCCAATCTTGAGTGCTTCCTGCGCATGGGCTGCACCGGTGACGGCGACAAGCGCGAGGGCCAACACGGCCAAGCGAGAATGAATCATGGTTGTAATTTCTTTCATTTTAAACAGTTTTAAAAAGTACGGTTGTATCCCACCCCAAAGTGAAACTCTCCTCCACCGTCCACGTAGTCGGGGTGCGAGATCGGGAAGCCGTAGTCCAGACGCAGCGGCCCAAGCATGGGCACTGTCAACCGCAGTCCAACGCCCCAGTTGTCGGCGTAATCGCCAAATTCAAACTCGTATGGGTCGAGGTAGGACATGCCGATATCGTAAAACAAAGCAAATCGCAGCCGCTCGATAATCGGGATTGTGTATTCTGCGGAGCCAAACCAGTAGCTGCTACCACCCAGCGGCTCGGAGCCGTCTACCATCACCGGGTTCCATGAGGTGCCGTCCTCGAGTGTGAGAAGTGGGCTTTGATGCGGGCCTTGATAATCCGCAAACGGGTAGTCGGAAGTGGTGTGTTGGACCGGTATGAATTTGTCCTTCTCGACAACCTTCCCGTCTTTCATCACGTCCACATGGTAGCCGTAATGCTGTGCCGC
>JAPPPH010000204.1 GCA_028817635.1 Verrucomicrobiales bacterium
CACATAACCGGCGACCAAACTGCACAGCCCGGCCCCGATCACTCTGAACCAGCCCGTGCGCGAAAAGTAGTGGCCCCGTTTGTCTGCCGGGTAGTTGTCGCGATAAATCTGCGTGAGTAATGGGATCGCCCCGGTGGAGCAGGACATGGCGACAATACTGCCGATAAGAAACAACGGCAGCGACTCGACGGTGGCCATCAGGAAAAAGAGTATCGCCCCGATCAGTGACATCCGCCCGGCAGCCACCGCGGCCGGCAACTTCAGGGTTTGCAAGAGCGACACCACCACCGGCGTGAGCAAAAGGCACATGCTGGCGGCGGTCGAAACCAGTGCCTTGGAGATCGGCCCCGGGTCGCCGAAGCCCTTGACCACGGTGAGAAGGAGAAACGTGGTGCCCGCGGTTTCGAGGATGCCGTTGCAGACGGCCCGGCGCTGCTCGAACTTGAAGGTGACCTTGGTCCGTTCGGCGAGATCCATCCGGGGTGGGCATTATCCAGAGAACCGACCGGTTGGCGATTCCTAAAACCCCGCCTCGCAACGGTTCCTCAAACCGGTTACAACCACCGGCGTGTCGGGAGTGGTAGCCATCGTCGGCCGACCCAATGTCGGGAAATCGGCCCTTTTTAATCGAATCGCGCGCAGGCGGATTGCGATCGTGCATGATCGTCCCGGTGTCACGCGCGACCGGCTCAGTGCCGAGGTCGAGTGGCAGGGGCGGCCGTTCATGCTCGTCGATACCGGCGGCATTGGCCTGCTGAAGGGCGAGCAGGGTGGGGACGATTTTGCGCAGGAAATCGTGACGCAGGTGCAGGTGGCGCTCGATGACGTGGACGTGATCCTGTTCGTCGTCAGCGTGCACGAGGGCATCGTCCCGATGGATCTCGAAGTGGCCGGGATGCTGCGCGAGGCCGGCAAGCCGGTTTTGTTGATCATCAACAAGGTGGACACCGTCGGGCACGACAAGGGGGTCGACGAGTTTTCCGAGCTTGGTTTCGAGCACATGTTCCCGGTCAGCGCGCTGCACGATCGCGGTGTCGACACGCCGCTTGGCCAAGCGGTTGGCTTGTTGCCTGAGCCCTTGGCCAAGCCGGTTGAATCCGCCGACGAGGAAGACCAGGCGGAAGCCGAGCCGCCGATGAACATCGCCATCGTCGGCCGACCCAATGTGGGCAAGTCGTCGATCATCAACGCGCTTACCGAGTCACAGCGGGTAATCGTCAGTGAAATTTCAGGAACCACGCGCGATGCGATCGACGTGCCGTTCGAGGTCGAGACCGATGGCGTCCGGCAGCAGTACAACCTGATTGACACAGCGGGCATACGGAAGCGTCGGCGCATCAAGGACTCAGTGGAGTTTTTCAGTGTCAACCGCTCGGACAAGGCGATTGAGCGATGTGACCTCGCGGTGATGGTGCTCGATGCCGCGGAGGGTGTCACCGAGCAGGACAAGAAAATCTGCGACAAGATCACTGAGGCCGGTTGCGCCTGTGTCGTGGTGGTGAACAAGTGGGATCTCTATCAGGCCGCTGCGGAAAAAGCCCGCAAGGCTGAGGCGAAAAAGGCGCGGGAACAGGGGGGGAGAAAGTTCAGCCGCAAAAAACAACAGGAGATGATGTTCGAGGAGTTCGGCAAGTGGGTGCAGTCGAACATGTTTTTCCTCGATTACGCGCCGGTGATTTTCACCTCCGCGCTGGAGGGTTTTCAACTGGATCGCTTGCTTGAGGCGATCCGCTATGTGTCCGGCCAATTAAACCAATCGCTCCCGACGAGCCTGCTCAACCGCGCGCTGCAGGAGGCCATCGAGCGCAACCCTGCGCCCAGCTCAAAGGGGCATCGATTCAAGCTCTATTACGCCACGCAGGTGGGAACGCGGCCGCCGACATTTTTGCTGTTTGTCAACCGCAAGGAGTTGCTGAGTGAAAATTACACGCGCTACCTCATCGGTGTTCTGCGCAAGGCGTTTGGTTTTGAGGGGTGCAACATCCGGCTCGTGGCCAAGCCGCGTCCAAAGAGCATCGACCCCATCCGCCGCACGTCGGTCAAAAAGAAAACCGGCAAAAAAGCCTCGCTCCGGGAGCAGTCCCGCCTGAAGGGAATCAAGGCAAAGAAAACAGCGGCCAAGCGCGAGGCCGCCAGACAGGCCAAGCCCAAGACTCAGCGGAAAAGCCGGCGACCAAAACCAAGGGGCGCGGTCGCTCAACGCCCCGCAAGTCGAGATAACTCGGCGCGAACCTGCCCGATCACACTTTCCCAGTCGCCGGGGGTCGGCTGGCGGAATAGCCGGCTATTTGGGTACCACGGCGAGTCGTCGCGTTGCAGCATCCAGCGCCAATCGGGCGAGTGCGACAGCATCACCCACGTCCGCTGGCCAAGCGCCCCGGCCAAGTGCGCCATCGCGGTGTCGATGGTCACAACGAGATCCATGGCGTTGATTAATCGTGCGGTCGACGCGAAATCGGTCATCTGCGTGGCCATACGGGTGACGTTCGGAGCGGTCGAAATGGTTTCGATAGCCTCAGTCGGTTCGTCCTTTTGCAGACTGAACCAATCAATGACTCCCTCTGTTTGCTGAAGCAGGGCGGGGAGCAACTCGCTTGGCAGGGAACGATTGTTCAACACGGCGCGGTCTCTGCCCGCCCAAACCAAGCCCACTTTCAACCGCCCCGTTTCTTCCAGTCCATCAAAAGCGGGCATGGAGAGATACCCTCCGCTCGGGTTGTTGGGGATGCTGTCCGGCGTAACGCCAAACACCAGTGGCGCAGACATCATCGGTAACTTGTAATTCACC
>JAPPPH010000099.1:0-1130 GCA_028817635.1 Verrucomicrobiales bacterium
ATCTCACCCGACACCGAACTGCTGCTCATGAACGCCAGACGGGCGCAACTCGTGCAGCAGGTGATCCGCCCCGCCTTGGCCAAGGGCAGCGTGGTCTTGTGCGATCGTTTCTACGACTCATCGCTGGCCTATCAGGGTTACGGCCGAGGACTCGACTTGGCCAAGGTGCAGCGTGCCATCGACCTGGCCGTCGGTGAAACCAAGCCGAACATCACCCTGCTGCTCGACATCCCGCTGGAGGTCAGTAATGAGCGGGTGTCCCACCGCCAGTCGGAAACCGGTGAGTCCAACGATCAGTTTGACCGATCAGGCGATCATTTTTTTAAGCGAGTGCACGACGGATTCCATGCCTTGGCCAAGGCAGAACCACAACGAATCCGAATCATCAACGCAAACCAATCTCCCGATGCCGTCAGTGACGAAATCTGGGTAACCCTCAAAGATTACTTTTAATATCATGGAAAACGAACCCAACCTTCAGGAACGCCGCAAAGCCTATTGGCGGGCGAATCTAAAGATTCTGGCGATCCTCATGACCATCTGGTTTGTCGTGTCATTTGGCTGCGGCATCCTGTTTGTCGAGCCACTGAACCAAATTAAACTGGGCGGATTCAAGTTCGGTTTTTGGATGGCGCAACAGGGATCGATCTACGTATTTGTCGCCCTAATTTTTGTTTACGTCCGGCAGATGAACAAACTCGACCGGAAGTTCAATTTTCAGGATAGCGAATAACAGGAGGACACAATCATGGATGTAAAAACATGGACATACATCGTCGTCGGCCTGTCGTTCGCGCTCTACATCGGCATCGCAATCTGGAGCAGGGCTTAATCGAACAAGGATTTTTATGTGGCAGGCGGCAGCGTCAGCCCCATCTCAAACGGCATGGCCACGGCGGCCGACTGGATGAGTGCCGCGTCCTTTATATCCATGGCGGGACTCGTTTCCACCATGGGCTATTCCGGCGGGGTTTACCTGATGGGCTGGACTGGCGGTTACGTGCTAATGGCGCTTTTGATTGCGCCGTATTTGCGGAAGTTCGGGCATTTTACGGTGCCGGATTTTGTGGGCGATCGCTTTGGGACCAACTTCGCCGAAGGCAAGCCGGACACGATGCTTTCGCGCATCC
>JAPPPH010000099.1:1140-2788 GCA_028817635.1 Verrucomicrobiales bacterium
GCTGGGTACGGCGGCTCAGTGTTTCTCATGGGCTGGACCGGCGGCTATGTGCTGCTGGCGTTGATGCTCGCGCCGTACATGCGCAAGTACGGCAAGTTCACCGTGCCGGAGTTCATCGGCGAACGATTCTATTCAAAAGCCGCGCGCATCGTTGCCGTCATCTGCCTCATCATCGTCTCCGTCACCTATGTGATCGGGCAGATGAAAGGTGTGGGCGTTGCTTTCTCGCGTTTTCTTGAGACCGACTACAACACCGGGCTCTACGTAGGCATGGGCATCGTGTTTTTTTACGCCGTGCTTGGCGGGATGAAAGGCATCACCTACACGCAGATCGCGCAATATGTCGTCCTTATTTTCGCCTACACCGTTCCGGCTGTTTTCATTTCACTCAACCTGACAGGCAACCCCATCCCACAACTTGGCTTGGGTGGATCAACCGAAGACGGCACCCCGCTTTTGGTCAAGTTGGACAGGGTCATCCAAGACCTTGGTTTCAACGAATACACCACAAGTGTCGATGGCGGTAAATTAAACATGTTCGTTTACACGTTGACGCTGATGATCGGCACCGCCGGGCTGCCGCATGTGATCATCCGCTTTTTCACCGTGCCCAAGGTCAGCGACGCTCGACTTTCTGCCGGCTGGGCGCTTGTTTTTATCGCCATCCTTTACACCACCGCTCCGGCAGTGGCAGCCATGGCACGATTGAATCTCACCGAAACCATCCAAACCGGCCCGGTCGGTGAAGCGACATCGAACCTCGAATACGAAAAGCGCCCCGACTGGTTCAAAAACTGGGAGAAAACCGGTCTGCTTACATTCGAGGACAAAAACGGAGATGGGCGGATTCAGTACTACAACGACAAAAACGAATCATTCAAAGCGGAAGGATGGAATGGCAACGAGATGTCGAAGATCGACAATGATATCATCGTTTTGGCAAACCCCGAAATAGCCAAGCTTCCCGGCTGGGTGATCGCGCTCGTTGTGGCCGGCGGCTTGGCCGCCGCTTTGTCCACCGCCGCAGGTCTATTGCTCGCGATTTCCTCTGCCATCTCCCATGATTTACTTAAAGGCATCCTTAGGCCGGATATTTCTGAAAAACAGGAACTCAACGCCAGCCGCTTGGCCATGGTCGGTGCGATCGCAGTGGCTGGTTATTTCGGGTTAAATCCACCCGATTTCGCCGCCGGCACTGTGGCGATCGCGTTCGGCTTAGCCGCCTCGTCCATCTTCCCCGTGCTAATGATGGGAATCTTCTCCAAGAAAATGAACCGACAGGGTGCCATCGCCGGAATGATCGCCGGGATGAGCATCACTCTCCTGTACGTGTTTCAGCACAAGGGCATCCTGTTCATTCCCGGAACCTCGTTCCTTGGCGGCATGGAGCCGAACTGGTTTCTCGACATCACCCCGAATGCGTTCGGCGCGGTTGGAGCATTAGTCAACTTCGCCGTGGCGTTCGCTGTATCGAAGACGGCCGCAGAGGCTCCGCAGGAGGTACAGAATCTGGTCGAGAGTATCCGGGTTCCAAGTAAGGACTGACTCAACCGCCTATCAATTCGCGCAACTGGCTCACCGGCACGCAGTTTTTGAAAACCATCTGAAGGTTTTTCTGCACCCCGTCCTTCTCGGTGTAGTAGAGCGA
>JAPPPH010000227.1 GCA_028817635.1 Verrucomicrobiales bacterium
TTGTACCGGTTGATGAACGCACGCACATCCATTTTCTCCACGATCAAGCCGGCCAAGGTCGAATAAGCCTCAATATGTTTTAAATCGACCTTCAGGTTATAAGCCGTGTTACTGAAGCCATCGGCACGGATGTCGGCCGGCAACAGTTCCCGGGCCTCCTTCTCAATATCAACATCGACGACACTTTTCACTGATCGAATATACTCCGACACCGTCAACCGGCGGATCCAGTTTTCGGTGGCACGCCGATCGAACGTGTGGGCAAGTGGATCAATCTCCTCGGTCGTCCAGACCGCGCCGTCATCGATCCATTTGCGTAGCAACTGCTTCTCTCCGTCAGAAAGAGGCGCACGTTCATCCGGCATGTCATCCGACTCAACCACTTCCCAAATCAAGCTTTCGGCTGAGTTTCCGGGAATGATCGACTTGTCGCCGTTACCCAGCGCGAACGCCTTGGCTTTCCGCGATAGATCCAGCTTACCTTTTCGGGTCGCCGTATCGTGGCACTCAAGACAATGACGGGAGAGTATCGGCACAATTTCTTCGTCAAAAAACTTCTCCTTTTCCGATCGCTTTTTCGCGGCCAACTCCAACTGGATACTTTCACCATCCAGCCCGGCCTTGTAATTCTTCAACACTTCTTCTGCATCAAGATTTCTCCCGTAAACGGCAACCAGATGATAAGTGCCCAACCACTGCCTCCCTTTGCTCAATTCGTCAGCAAGGCCAAGCCGGTAGGACGCATCCCAGCGGGCCGTACGACCACCAATCGACTTGCTGTTGTTCAACTTGCCGTTCAGGTAAAATTTGGCCTGCCCCACTGAATCGCGGGTGAAAACAACATGCGTCAGTTTCAGGTTTAAACTGCCCGGTTTTGAAGCGAATGAGGGCAATCCATTGTTGGTCGTTTCAGTAGTCCGAAATCGCACGTCATACCGGTCCTCCTCCTGTCCCAAAGTGACATTGCGATTGGTGCTGTTCCCGGAAACTGTGACAATCCGGGCTGGCCCTTCCTGTTTTTTATTGGCCGGACGCACCCACGCCTCCAGTGTGATTGCCCCGGAGCGCTTTACTGCATTTGAAATTTTTGAGGCCGGCTTGGATGATCGAATGAGCGTTTGTCCGCGAACCTCAAGCCCTCCCCCGAAACGTCGAACATTTCTGGGATTCTCGATGCGTAAATCCAACGCTTGGCCGACACCGGAGCGATCCTTGACCAATTCGCCCTTGGTTAGGCGAAAGTCGTACAACGCCAGCAAGCCATCATGCACCCGATTTTCAGCATGCCCCGAAACGGACAACACCAACATCGACAAGGCAAACCACAAGTTGAATCGTTGAAAACCACGCATCGTAATGATCTGGGAGGAACTATGCTGTACCACAGCAGACCTGTCAAAAGCAGGGTGAAGGGAATCTTTCAACTTCGAAATGGCTGGGCTACTTTTTTGCACCGCAGCAGCCCGGTGGTAACCGGGAGAAGAATTGGATCGAGGTGATCGGGAGAAAAGAAAAATGGTGGAGCCGACTGGAGTCGAACCAGCGACCCCCACAATGCCATTGTGGTGCTCTACCAACTGAGCTACGACCCCACCAGAGGGACGGCGATTGTATGGATTCGCTTTAAGCCGTCAAACGCTTTTTCAAAAAACAACAAAACAAACCGTTGAATGACTCATTACGAACTAAATCACGTGGCACTTCACGTCGCAGACGTTGAAAAAAGTTGCGCCTTTTACCGGGACGTCCTCAAACTCGAGCCGATGGAACGCCCCGCGTTCGACTTCCCCGGCGCTTGGTTCCGGCTCGGCGAATTTCAGGAACTACACCTGATTGGCGGACGAGAGGATGCGGTCATCTCAAGGCCGCGAAGTAATCATTTCGCCCTGCGAGCCGACAACCTGGATGAATGGGAGGAGTATTTCAAAAGTATCGATCAGGATTACGTGCCACGGCGCACCCGACCAGATGGGGCATTTCAAATTTACGTGGCCGACCCTGATGGCTACCACATCGAACTGTTTACCGGCCCATGATACCGCGCTTGGCCAAGCGCTTGGCTAAGTACCTACTGGGTGTTGAAGCTTTCAGCCAAGGCCAAGGCCTTGATCATCGCCTTGGATTTGTTGACTGTTTCCTGAAATTCACTTTCAGGCACGGAGTCGGCCACCCATCCACCACCGGCCTGCACGAATGCCTTGCCATCCTTTAACAGCGCAGTTCGAATGGTAATGCAGCAATCCAGATTGCCATTGAACGAAAAATAACCCACGCAGCCTCCATACGGGCCGCGCGTGGTTTGCTCGAATTCCGCGATGATTTGCATTGCTCGAATCTTGGGTGCCCCGGAGAGGGTGCCCGCCGGAAAAGTCGCCCGAATCAAATCATACGGCGTGCGGTCTTCCGTCAGATTGCCCTCCACCTGCGAAACGATGTGCATGACATGGCTATACCGCTCGATGATCATGAGATCTTTCACTTCTACCGAGCCGTAGTCACAAACCCGGCCAATATCGTTCCGCGCCAAGTCAACCAGCATTACGTGTTCGGCGCGCTCCTTCGGATCCGCAAGTAATTCCTTCTCAAGGGCCAGATCTTCCTCTGCATTTTTCCCTCGCGGCCGGGTCCCGGCGATGGGGCGAATCTCGACACGCCGATCTTCGCAACGAACATGAATTTCAGGTGATGCTCCAACCAACGAATAGCCCTCGAATTCCAACAGGAACATATAGGGTGACGGGTTAATCGATCGCACCGCACGATAGACATCCAGC
>JAPPPH010000434.1:0-8611 GCA_028817635.1 Verrucomicrobiales bacterium
CCAGGAGACTCACCGGAGTGAACAGATTAAAGTAAGTCACCGCGAACGGCAGTGACCCCAGCCAGGCGGAGAACGACACAGAGATCAACGGAACCACCCATTGCACAAATACGCGCGACCACCATGGCCAGAGTTCCGTTGGTAGCAAAGGGTCGGGCTGTAGTCTGGCCTGAAGACGTTCCTGCACCGGTACAGCGAAGATTGCGATCGCCAACACTACCGAAAATGAAAGCTGAAAACTGGCCGAAAACAATTGTTGTGAGTCAACCAAAAGGATGACAAGTGCCGCGGTTGCCAGCGAATTGACCAGATCGTTCGGGCGTTTCAAAACCCAACCCATCGCCACGACCGAGATCATCAGCGACGCGCGCACGGCAGATGCCTGCCACCCCGTTACCGCCACGTAAAACCAAAGCAACGGGATCAGCAGCAGTCCCACAACGAAGCGTGGCAACAGCATCAGGCGAAGCAGTTGCACGAGGATGCCCACGATCAACGCGATGTGCAGGCCGCTGATCGCGAAGACATGCATCGTGCCTGAGCGCATAAACGGCAACGCCACCTCGCCATTGAGTGAGGTGCGCCAACCCAGCGTCATGGCCCACAGCAGACGCACCGTATCGTCCTCCTCCCCAAGCGGCTTGGCCAAGGCGTCGCGCGCCCAACGCTGAAAACGAACGGAGAGTGGTACAGGCGGCGGATTCGTCTCGTCCAACAGTTGCCAGTCCCGCAACGACTTTGTGCGGAGCTGAAAATGAATGCCGTGCCTCGACAGGTAGTCACGGTAGGAGAACATTCCCCGTGCCTGCTCAATCGGTGGCCGTTCGAAGATTCCCGTCAATCGAATTTCTCTCCCCGCATAAAACCGCTTGGCCAAGCGCAGGGGGGCTGAGACGAGAACCGTCCCTGAACCCTGCTTCACGCCGTTATCAGATTGAATTTCAGTGACTTCCAACTCCACCGAGGATCGCCAACGCTCGGTGTCGTCGACCCGGGTAACCCGATGCTCCGGAGTGGTGGCCAGCCGACCGGTAAGCGTGACGATTTGCGGGTGCTCTCCAGATAAATTCCGAAGGTCATCGGTGGGAATATGCCGAAGTTGGATCGACTGATTGGCAAAGCCAACGGTGAACAACAATGCCACCCAAGCCGCAACGCGCAAGCCACTGAATAGAAAACAGGCAACTGCAACAGCCAGTGACGCCAAGATTATTGGCCAAACGGCACCCGCCCAAAAGTCCGCAATGACGATGCCGATGATGTACGGCACAGTCATCCAAAGCATCGGGCGTCTCACGGGCCTATGACCGGCTTTTGCGACGGGAAAGCCAAGCGAAAAACGCCGCCCCAAGGATCGCCCCGGCAGAGTCGATGCCCACGTCAATCGGTGAGCCTTGGCGTTCCACCGTCCAAGACTGATGCCATTCGTCGAACGCAGCATAGGCCACCGACAACAACACCGCTTGGCCAAGCAATTGAAGCGGGAGTGGCTTGGCCAAGCGCTTGGCCAAGGCCCGGCAGATCAGTATCGAAAGAATGGCGTACTCGACCACGTGCGCTATTTTGCGAACGACAAGCTGCACGAGAGCGATCGAGTCATCGGTGATGTCAGGCGCGAACCACTTGAGGATTGGCCCGATGAATCGCGATGTCTGTGATCCCGAAAAGGCGTCCGTCGAGAACAGGAAAATGACTCCCATCCAAACACCCACCCACACCCACGGGTTGGCGTTTGCGATTGCGTACCGGATATCGGGTCTAGCGGGTCGCACGGAAGAACTGCTTCGCCTGCCCTGCCGGCAGGGTCACTTTGCCCGATCCATCGACCGACTGCCACGGCCCATCAACCGCGGGTGCAGATTGAAGATCGCCCCCAAATATCACCGTGACGGTTCCATCGGCATTTCGCTGAATGGAAAGAGTGAGAGGTGCCGCGTCGATCACAGTGACCGTACGGGACACCTCAGCGGCGGCGTTGTCGGCCTTATCGACCACGTTGTAGGTGACCGTGTAGGTGCCCGGCTTGCTGGTATCCACCGGGTTATTGACCGCAATAAACGACGTGAGGTCTCCATCGATATTGTCAACCGCTGTGGCCCCGACGTCGACATACTCTGCCCCGGCATCAATGGTGATCGACGCCTGCCCTTTGAGTGTAATCACCGGAGCCGTCGTGTCCCTGACCTTGAATGTCGCCTCCGCCAACTGCTTGTAAGTGTCGTTCTCGAAATAGCGAACGACGTACTGCCCCACAGCCAGTTTGTTTGGCAGCGACACCGTGCCCTTGCTCAGACCTTCGCCGGATGTCTGGCTCCCGCCAACATATGACCACGCCAAGCTGGGGAGCTTGGACGGATCGGTTTCAGGGCGATAGACGGCAATCCAATCCTTGGCATTGCCGGGGCCATGGTCAAAATTCATAACCAGCGATTCGCCTTCCCCAAACTCAGGCTTGGCCGGGGCCACGCTCGGAGCCGGGAGAATCTTAAATTCGTACTGAGCCAATTGATCGTAACCGTCGTCCTTAAAAAAACGGGCCACGTAGTCACCGCTGGGTAATACCGAAGTAAACATGATGGCGCCACCGGGCAATCCTTCGCCTGCCGTACGCGTACCGCTGACATAAGCCCAGTCCGGCGCCGCTGCGGAACCCGGAATCATGCCCGCACGATAAAGGCCGACCCAGTCCTTGGGATTTTTCGGGCCGTTGGCAAACGTCACCTTGATCGGCTCGCCGCTGATGTATTCCTGACGATCGGTGGAGATCGCCGGCGGTGGCGGCACCTGCGCTGCGATTCGGGCGGCAAAATTTCCCCGGCCCTCGCCTGCGTTTTTTATTGTCCACTTGGCCGTATCACCTTCCCCTGTTTTCACCCAAAACGTATTCGCGCTTTGACCGGTCTTGGGCTTGTCATTCAACAACAATGCCGCCTTTCCGAGTTTGCCCAACCCGGAAAACTCGACTGTCCACGTTGCGTCGTTCACGCCCTTGGGCAACTCAATCTTAAGATCGCTCGCGGTGACCATGTTGTAACCGGACTGCAACGCAAACGATTTGCTCTCGAACAACAGCGTCCCCGGGGCCTTGTCTTCGCCGTCGTTGGCATAAATCCGCAGCACGCCATTTTGATTTTTCTCAAACGGATTCAACGCCCCGAGATACTCAAACTGAATGGTATTGATGATGCGGTGCTCGCTGTCGATGGTGAAGGTGTCCCCGGTTTCCCCCTCGATGAAATGGACATCCTCCTTCTTGCCGCGAGGATTGTCGTAAACGATCGCGCCTTGGGCTTGCAACTCGAGATCGCCACGAGGGTCACCTGGCAAGCCGTCCATGAAAATGCGTTCACCGTCATTGAGGTATACCCGCAACCGCCCTTCCGGGATCGCACCAAAAGGGGACAACGCCGCGAAGTACTCAAACTGGATGGCGGTCAGGTAGCTGTTGTTACCGTGCAACACGACCGTGTCTCCCACCTCACGTCCGGACAGGTAGGTTTTACCGAGGGATTTCTTGGCGTTCTCATAAACGATCACCTCGTCGTTGGTTCCATCCGGCACACCGGCCAAACGGGAGGCGAAATTGGCGTTCTCCTTGACTGACTTCAATTCCCAGCCATCCTTTGTTTTCTCCCAAAAATCATTATGGCTTTTCCCGACAGTTGGGGGATCGTAAAGCAGCAAACCCGCGCGCCCAACGCCGAGGTTGATGAACTCCACCGACCAGGTGACCTCCTTCGTATCCTTTGGCAGTTTGAGGTTCAGGCCTTGAGCGGTGACCGTGTTGTAGTTGTTCTGGAGTTTAAACTTGCCGCTCTCAAAAAGGAGCGTGCCCGGTTTTCTCGCCACCTCCCGGTCTTCGAAAACCGGGTCGAACGAAACAACCGTCGTTTCAATCTTCTGGCCAAATATCGTGCTGCTCACCGCAAGTAATGCGACGAACAAGCCAAGCCCACGAGTGAGACTACCTCCATTTTTCATAAGCACTTGGAAAAAATTGGGTCGCGAAGGCGACCTCGTCGAGACTCTCCGGCCAAACAGGCATCAGCGTCAAGGCTGTTGTGGATTATCAGTAATTCAGTCAGCCGCTTGGCCAAGCGCTTGGCCTAAGCCTGCAGCAGCGTGGCCACTTGGCCAAGCGCTTCGTCCAGCTTGGCCGGATCCTTGCCGCCGCCCCGCGCCGCGCCCGGTTTGCCGCCGCCCTTGCCCCCAACGACCGGCGCGATGGCCTGAATGATCGCCCCGGCCTGCACACGGTCGGTCAGGCCATCAGACACGCTTGCCACCAGCACCACGCGGCCACCCCCGCCTGAGCCGACCACGATCACGCCCTCGAACTCCCCCTTGATCGCGTCGACCACAGATTGAGCCTGGCTGCCATCCGCTTGGCCAAGGTTTGCCGTGATGAGGTTGATGCCGTTGACGGTTTGGGCCTTGGACAAAAGCTCCTTCGCCTGGCCAGCCGCCTGACTCTGCTGCATGGCCTTGAGTTGCTTCTCCAGTTTTTTAACCTGCTCAAGTGATGCGGTGATTTTCTTCTCGAGATCACGCGCCGGCGTGTTGAGTTGCTCAGCCAAGCCGATCAACCGCTCCGCGTCCACACGGGCCTGAGCCGCCGAGACGAGTCCGGCAGTGGCCTCAATTCGCCGCACACCGGCTGCAACAGCCGATTCCGAATGAATTCGAAACAGCCCCACCTCTCCGGTTGCCCGGGTGTGCGTGCCGCCGCACAACTCCATGGAGTAACCGTTGAGCGCGTTAGCCTCTCCCCCGATCTGCACCACGCGAACCGAGTCGCCGTATTTGTCGCCAAAGAACTGCAGCACATCATCCCGGCCGGCGATGTCGCTGTACGCCGTCTCAGTCCAACTCACACTGGCGTTCTCGAGTACCCTCTCATTCACCAACTGCTCAATGTCCTGCAACTGCTCCGCCGTTAGGGGTTGGCTGTTGAAGTCAAACGTCAACTTGTCCGGGCCAACAAAGGAACCTTTTTGCGAGGCATCAGGCGAAGTCACCTCGTGCAGCGCCCAATGTAATAGATGGGTCACCGTGTGATGCCGCTGGATGGCAGCGCGTCGAGCCGTGTCGATTTGCAACGACACCTCGCTTCCCTGCTCAGGAACGTCGTCGCCTTTGATCACATGAATGAAGGCATCGCCAATTTTCTGCGTATCGACAACCTTCCAGTCGCGTCCGTCAACGGTGAGTGTCCCGGTATCACCCAACTGCCCTCCCATTTCGGCATAAAAAGGCGAGCGATCCAGCACGACAGATGTCCGTTTTTCGTCCTGCACCACCTCGAGCACTTTTGCAGTGGACACGGACTCGTCAAAGCCAACGAACTCCGTGCTGGCATCCGTCGAAAGGCTGCTGACGCTGATGATCTCTTTCTTTTGAGCCGCGCGGGCGCGTTCCCGCTGCTCGGTCATCAGTTTTTCAAAACCAACATTATCCACCTGCAACCCGGCTTCGCGGGCCATCAATTCCGTAAGATCCAATGGGAAGCCGTAAGTATCATAAAGTTTGAAAGCAAATTGGCCGGAAAACTCCTTGTTACTCCCCAATTTCTCCGCCTCTTCCTTGAATAGGTCGATGCCGCGGTCGAGGGTTTTATTGAACGACTCCTCCTCCGCACGGATGGTGTCTGAGACCAGCTTGCGTCGCTGTTTGATCTCCGGGAATACTTCGCCCATCGACTCCACCAACACGTCCACGAGCTTGTAAAAAAATGGCTCCTGAAAACCGAGTGTCCGGCCATAGCGCACAGCCCGACGCAGGATGCGCCGTAACACGTAGTTGCGGTCGGTGTTGCCCGGGATGATGCCGTCCGCAATGGAAAAACTCAGTGTACGAATATGATCCCCGATCACGCGAAACGCCACGTCGATTTTCTCCTGCTCCGTTGGTTCCGCTCCGGGCAAGGTTGAGGTGTAACGCTTGCCGCTTTGTTTTTCGAGTTCGGCAAAAATCGGGCTAAATACGTCGGTGTCGTAATTGGAAACCGTCTTACTAAAATCGGTAAAACCGCTGGTTGTCTGCATGATTGCCGTGACGCGCTCGAACCCCATCCCGGTATCGACATGCTTGGCTGCGAGCGGAGAGAATGTGCCGTCGACGTTCGCGTTGTACTGAATGAAAACGAGGTTCCAGATTTCGATACACTCAGCGCTGTCGGCGTTGACCAACCGCCCTTTCGTGTCGCCTGCCTCGGTGAGGTCCACGTGCAATTCGCTGCAGGGGCCGCATGGGCCGGTGTCGCCCATCATCCAGAAATTGTCCTTTTTATTTCCGTAAACAATGTGCACGTCCGGGTCGAGTCCGGCCTTTTCGAAGATGGCCTTCCAGAAATCGTACGCCTCCTGATCCAATTCGCCGGGGTCGCCCTCGCCCGGTTTGTACACCGTGGCGAAGAGACGCTCCTTTGGGAATTTCCAGACCTCGGTGATCAGTTCCCATGCCCACTCGATGGCTTCCTTCTTAAAATAATCACCAAACGACCAGTTGCCGAGCATCTCGAAAAAGGTGTGGTGATAGGTGTCCATTCCCACATCCTCGAGGTCGTTGTGTTTGCCCCCGGCACGGATGCATTTCTGCGTGTCGGTGGCTCGGCCCGGCGAGTATGGGCAGTTTTGCTCCCCAAGAAAAATTGGGACAAACTGATTCATCCCCGCGTTGGTGAAAAGGAGGTTTGGCGCGTCGGGCATCAGGCTCGCAGACGACACAACGGTGTGCTGTTTGGCCTGAAAAAAATCGAGAAAGGATTGTCGAATCTCGGAACTGGTCATCATCGTCGCCCAGAATGGCGGCAGGAAGAAAAACCGCCAATGTGCATGGCTGCAAGCCAAACCACAGGCGAATTGAACAAATTGGCCCGGTGGGCAGTCTCACCGCAGGGCTGCTTGGCCAAGCGGGAGTGATTTTTCGCGTGCCCCCGAGCCCTGCCTTTCGTTACACTTCCCGCGCAATTTGGAAGGGAGACCGCGTGCACTTCGGAAACTCACAACTCCTTTGGTTAACGGCATTCATCGTGCCGTTGCTCGGGTTGTTTTTCTGGTGGGCGTGGCGGCGGCGTGCGCGGTTATTGACACAGTTTATCCACTCCAAACTGATCGACCAACTCACGCTTGGCCTCTCCCACGGACGTCGCTTGGCCAAGCTCGGCCTGCTGCTGTTCATCACCACGCTGCTCATGCTCGCGCTGGCGCGGCCCAAGTACGATTCAGAGTGGCAGGTGACGGAGATGCGCAGCCTCGACATCCTCGTCGGAGTGGACACCTCCCGCAGCATGCTGGCCACGGACCAAAGCCCCAACAGGATCGAACGGGCCAAGCTCGCCGTGCTCGACCTGATGCGCTTGGCCAAGCGCGACCGGCTTGGCCTGATCGCCTTCTCCGGCACCGCTTTTTTACAGTGCCCGCTGACCATCGACCGGAACGCCTTCGTGCAAAGCGTCAACTCCCTCAACACAGACATCATCCCGCAGGGAGGCACAGCGCTGGGCGAAGCTATCAACGAGGCAATTCGTACTTTTAAAAAAGAAGAGGACAACCACAAGGTACTCGTGCTGATGACCGATGGCGAAGACCACGAGGAAGGCATCACCGGTGCCATTCAAAAAGCGAAGGACATCGGCATGAAAGTGTTCACCATCGGACTGGGGTCTCCCGCAGGCGAACTGATTCAGGTACGCAACCCGCAAACCGGCAAGCTCGACTTCCTGAAGGACAACGCCGGCAACGTGGTGAAGTCGCGCCTCAACGAATCGTTGCTCCGCCAACTTTCCACCGACACCGGCGCTTTCTATCTGCCCATGCAGGGAGCGGACACAATCGAGCGGCTCTATGCGTCCGGCCTTGCCAACCTGACCCCCAGCCGTGTGGAGAACCAGATGACCAAGCGGTTCATCGAACAATTCCAGTGGCCGCTTGGCCTCGCCATCCTTCTTTTGTTCGTTGAGATGCTGCTGCCGGAAGTTCATCGACCCGCTCGAAAACGAACCTCTCCCGCCACAGCAACGGCTTTGCTGCTCCTGTGTTTATCCATGACAACCGCCAGTGCCAGCCCGGCGGAGGCGCGCCGGCAGATGGACAGCGGAGACTTCGCGAGCGCACTCGACACCTACGAGAAACTGCTTTCAGAAGCAGATGAAGATTCCCCGATCAGAGCGCGACTGCACTACAACGCCGGCACAGCCGCGTATCAAGCCGGGGATTTCACCAAGGCGGAGGAAAACTTTCGCGAGGCACTCAACATACCCGAAGCCCCCCTTCCCCTGCAGCAGCGTGCTTTTTATAATCTGGGCAATTCGCTTTTCCGGCTTGGTGAGGAAACGCAAAACCCGGATGAGAAAATCAAGCAGTGGACCGGCGCGCTGAAACAATTTGAGGGTGCCAACAACATGAGCAGGCAACTTGAGGGTGCTATCGAGGACGAGGATGCCCTGTTCAATTCCGATATCGTCAAAAAACGACTCGAGCAACTCAACCAACAACAGCAGCAACAACAAAATCAGGACGGCGAACAAAACGAGGACGAGGAACAAAAAGACGACCAACAGCAACAGCAGCAAAACAAACAGAATGACGACGAACAACAGAAACACGACCAG
>JAPPPH010000434.1:8621-9379 GCA_028817635.1 Verrucomicrobiales bacterium
CTGCATCAATACCACCTTAATGCGGACGAACAACAGATATTCGTCCAGCAACAAAATCAGGAGCAGTCCGAAGACCAAAAGGAGCAACAACAGCAGCAAAACCAGAATTCCGACGACGAGGAACAAAAGGAACAAGAGCAGAACCAACAACAGTCCGGCGACGACGACGAGCAGCAAAAAGAACAGCAACAGCAAAGCGGCTCCCAAGGGGAAGAAGAAAAGGAGCAGCCTCAGCAGGGTCAATCACAGGAACAATCCGACTCCGGTCAGGCCCAGCAGGAGGGCAAGATGACACAGGAACAGGTCCGGCAACTGCTCGATTCACTCAAGCAACAGGAACGCTCCCTCATTTATCGACCCATCCAAAAAGGCAAAACCAAGCGGCCGGGCACGTTTCGCGACTGGTAAAATGAAACGCCTGTTTGCCCTCAGCTTGTTTTTCCTGCTTGCAGCGAACGCACACGCCCAAAAGGTGGTCGCCTCGCTCGACCGCTCCACGGTCGCTGTGGGCGAGGGTGTCGGTTTCAGTATTGCGTGTGAAAACTTCCAACCCACGAGCGCCCCCCGGCTTCCGTTTATTCCCGGACTAAGAATCGCCGGGGCCGGCTCCGGGCGTAGTTTTCAACTTGGCGGCGGCCAACAGGTCAGCACGTTGACGTACAACTTCCTAATTACCCCCACCAAGACCGGCACCTACACCCTGCCCTCGTTAACCATCCCGTCAAACGGAGCCGTCCACAAAACGCACCCGCGCAAAC
>JAPPPH010000434.1:9389-11555 GCA_028817635.1 Verrucomicrobiales bacterium
TCGTGGCGGCGAACTCGGAGGAACGCAAGGGCGGAGTCTCCGACTACGCCTTTGTCCGGCTCGTGGTTGGCAAGAACACGGCTTATGTCGGCGAACCGGTTCCGGTCGAGATTCAGCTCTTTTTGCAAAACGGCCGTTACAACATGCCGGAGTTGTCTGCGGAAGGGTTTAACATGACGGATTATCCGGAACCCAAGTCGTCCCGCGCACAACGAGGCAACGCGATCTTTCAGGTTCGTACATTCCAGACTGCGGCAACTCCGGTAAAGTCCGGTGCACTTCAGATCGGCCCGGTGACGATGGATGTCGTCCTCAAGATTCGACAAAACCAACGCCGACGCAGCCCGTTCAACGACCCGTTTGAGGGATTGCTGACCCGCTATCAGGACGTGCCGGCCACGCTCGAGGCCAAGGCGCATAACATTACCGTAAAGCCGCTCCCCGTTGAGGGGCGGCCTGCCAATTTTAACGGTGCAGTCGGCCAATTTGCCATGACAGCCAAGGCTTCCCCCTTCGAGGTCACCGTCGGAGATCCGGTCACTCTCAACATCCAGCTTTCCGGTGAGGGCACGGTCGATTCCCTGACCCTGCCCAAGTTGGCTTGGCCCGGCTTCAAGAGCTACGAACCATCCATCTCGTCGGAGCAAGCCGATCCGCTTGGCCTGAGCGGCACCAAGGTTTTCGAGCAGGTTATCATCCCGGAGAACGACTCCATCACCGAGGTGCCAAAAATCGAACTGGCCTATTTCAATCCGGAGGAGGAAACGTACATGACACTGAGTCAGGGGCCGTTCCCCCTGAAGGTCAACCCCAGCGCCAAGCCGGTTCGCATTCCCACCACGACCGCCAATGGAGATAATTCAACTGGAATAGAAAACGATACCCCGCCCCAATCGGAACTATTGTGGATTAAGCACGAGTTGGGATCGCTTGGCCAAGCGACACCCCTGATCGGGCGACCCACGTTTTGGCTACTCCAGTCGATTCCGTTTCTACTCTGGATTGGCGCACTCGTCTGGCGACGCAAGAGCGAGGCGATTGCCGGCAACCCACGTCTTCTGCGGCAACGACAGGTCGACCAGCGCACTCGGAACGGCTTGGCCAAGCTCGAGCGGTTGGCCGACGAGAATGAGGTGCAGGAATTTTACACAGAGTTGGCGGAATTGCTCCGCGAACAGATCGGCCTGTCGCTCGACATTCCTGCGGAAGGCATCACGGCCGACGTGATCGACGGGCCGCTTGGCCAAGCGCAGATCGAACTGGGAACGCGTGAAATGCTGCGGCGACTGTTCACGGCCTGCGATGCCGCCAGCTATGCCGCCTCTCAATCCACTGCCGAACTCCGTTCCTGCCTGACAGACCTGCAACAGGTCATTAACGAATTGTAGTGAGCCCGTTTCAACATCGCCGGATCGTTCCCGCTTGGTTGGGCCAAGCGCTTGGCCTGCTGTTCGCCGTATCGATGCTTCAAGCCGACCCGGCGGCGTTTGAGAAAGCCAACAAATTATACAATGACGACCAGTATGCTGAAGCCGCCGAGGCCTATCTGCAAATCAGCAAAAACGGTGTCTCAGCCAATCTTTTATTCAACTTGGGGAATGCGTAGTTCAAGGCCGACCAACTGGGACGGTCGATGGCTGCCTACCACCGGGCACTCCAATTGGCCCCGCGCGATTCGGATATCAAGATGAACCTGAGCTTCGCCCAACAAAAAGCGCTGACCAAGCCCATCGAGCCCACACTGCGGCAGGCGTGGCTGCGGAACCTTTCACTGGGTGAATGGACCGGCTTGGCCTCATTTGCAGGCACAATCCTGCTGATTTTACTGACACTACGGCAGGTGAAAAAAACGGGCGGCCCGGGAACGATCTGGGTTCAGGTTACATGCGCCATTACGTTTATCGCGGTCCTGCTGCTGATTATGGCCCTGATGGATCGTTCGGGAAATAAACGGGCATTCGCCGTGCAGGACGGGGTCGTCGTACGCATTGGCCCGGTGGAGCAGTCACCGGAAATATTTCAAGCCACGGACGGGATGGAGTTCGTTGTGCTGGGGCACAACGAAAATTTTGTGAACGTGCGATCCAGTAACGGGGCAACCGGCTGGGTTCGGGACACCGACGTGGCGTTCACACAACCGTAACGGAGTATACGGCTATTTCATTT
>JAPPPH010000434.1:11565-13789 GCA_028817635.1 Verrucomicrobiales bacterium
ATTTCTTTTCGCCGGCGGACTTCCGTTGCTGATCGCGTTCAGCGCGGTATTTTTTCAACGCAGCACGCACATTAGCCAACTCGCTCTCGTTCAGGCGGCCGTCCTTATCGGTGTCGTGTTTGCGGAACAACTCCATGCGGGCCTTCTCGCGAGGCTCCTCGCGCATGTCGCGGTAGCGGTCGCCTCGTCGACTGGGCGGACGGGTGACGTACTTCATCAGCCAATCCATGGTCTTGAATTTGCCGGCCTCCACGTCCTTGGCAACGGTGGCACGCTCGCTGGTGTTCAACCGGCCGTCCTTGTTGACGTCGTATTCCGCGGTGATTTCCTTAAACCGGCGATCCACCCATTTGATGGACGTGCCTCACCAAATTCCTTTTCGTCCAGTTCGTTGTCATCGTCGGTGTCAAATTTTGCAATCACAGGATCGGGATACCGAAAGCGCCGGCGTTCCGAGTTGCGACGTTGTTCCTTGGGCGGGTTCAATTTATCGAATCGGATCTTCTCCCGCTCGGAAGCGCTCAGGCGGCCGTCCTTGTTGGCATCGTACTTGGCCAACAGTTTCTTTTGAGCCTCCGATTTTTCGGCGGCCTCGGCCAAGGCCGCGCCCAGTGCCAAGCCGACTAGGGCCAACAGGGTTGCTTTAATCGTTCTCATTATTTCTTCAAAGTCTCTGTGATTTTCTCTCCCTCCACCTTGAAGGGCAGTTCGTCGATCGCGCTCCATTCGCCCTCGAACAACACGCGCGTCTTCACGACGTACGTTTTGTCGAGGCGAACCGGCTCAGTGTACTTCTTCGCCACCGGCGAAACCTTGCCACCGATCAGGCGGGGATCGGAACCGTCGAGAGTGTAATACACGTCCCCACGCGTGGCCGACATCTCCAACTCGAAACCGGGCTCAATCACCCCTCCGCGCTTGGCCAAGAGGGCCGGCTCAAGATCTGGCACAAGCCCGTGCTCGGCCAGTTGATCGATGACGATTTCGGAGCGTCTCGGGATAAACTCGTTGAACCAACGATCCACCTCCGGTAGCCAGTCATCATCCAAGGTGCGTGGCCGCCGACTGCCGTCTTCTCGATCGGGCGGAGCCCAGCTATACGGAGACGGCTTGCCCCAGCGCGCGGACTCGCAAATCACGGCCAAGCGCAGTTCGTTCACCCGTTTGTTCAGCAGCGTCGCAATCGATTCCGGCGTGAGCGCGCCGCCATTGTTAAAATGTTTGTGCAACCGGTCCGCCACCGCCTGCCGAAATTCCGCGTTATGCAGGCATTGCTGCCAGATCCACTGCGGGTTGCTCCGGGCATATTCGTCTCCCGCCGGATAAGGCCCGGTGCGGTTTTCGTCCAGTTTCAAAAACGTGTGCTCGGCATCCCAGACGTAGTAGCGGAAACCCTCGTCGTTGTTCCGGTTGCGAATGCCGTACCAATTGTTGGCCGAGCGGTTCGCACCGAACGCCGTGATCGGGGCATCCAAATTGCCGCCGTAAAAAATCACAAGCATGTAGTCGATCAGGTTGTCCACATCGAGGAACACTTCATAGTCCGGGTTGCGTGTGCCATCGGGATTGTTGCCGAGAATTCTCTGATAGGCAGCGTCCGACTCGAGTCCTGCCTTGCAGATTTTCCAAAACCGCTCCCAGGCATCGAGCGACCCGTCGGTGGCGAACAGCCCATACTGGGTGTTGCCCTCGCCCTTACCCTTACCACGCCCGATTTTGATCACGTCAAAGTCCTCCTGCTTCCCCTTGAAATACGTGGCGCCAAACGACGCTTCGGGGCGCTCGACCACGTTGAACAACCCCCAATAGTGGCCGTTGATGTACAGGTGACAGTAGTGTCCGCGCGCGGTCGATTGGCCAAGCGAGAGCTGCATGTCGCGGTTGAATTGATCTCGCATAAACGTGCAGCGCGGATCATCGCTCAGGCTCCACGAGTAGTTGCTAAATGTCCGCAGGTCGATGTTGTCGAACTCCTGCGCCGCATCCTTACCAAAAACCGGGTACTTCAACTTGGCCGGGCCGTATTCGCTGCGAAAGAAAAATCGGAACGCATGCTTGGCGTTGGAGGACATGCGACTGAATCCGCCCCGGATCCGCACGCCGCAGTTTTCCTGAAAACCAGACTCACCATCCGGGCTGATGATCTCCAGCGAACAAGCGCGTTCCAACTCCCGACCATCGTTTTTGGCGGTGGCAAAACTGCCCGACTCGTGGTAAAACAGGT
>JAPPPH010000090.1:0-846 GCA_028817635.1 Verrucomicrobiales bacterium
ACCATCGTGCTGGAGCGCTCCATTGCGGAGCTCGGCATTTACCCGGCGGTGGATCCGCTGGCCTCCACCTCGCTGGCGCTGACGCCGGACATCGTGGGCGATGAGCATTACCGCGTGGCCCGCGGTGTGCAGGCGGTGCTGCAGCGCTACAAGGAGTTGCAGGACATCATCGCGATTCTCGGCATGGACGAGCTGTCGCCGGAAGACAAACAGACTGTGTTCCGTGCGCGGAAGATTCAGCGCTTCCTCTCGCAGCCTTTCTCGGTGGCGGAAGTGTTCACCGGCACGCCGGGCAAACAGGTGGACGTGGCCGACACGGTGAAGGGTTTTGCGGAAATTCTGGACGGCCAACACGACGAGGTGCCCGAGACGAACTTCTACATGAAGGGCGGCATTGACGAGATCCAAGGCTAGGTAACGACCGCCACAAACGCACATGGCTGAAACTCTCAAGCTCGAGATCGTCACCCCGGAGGCCGTCATTTACTCCGAGGACGTGGAGATGGTGACCCTGCCCGGTCAGGAAGGCGAGGCAGGCATTTACCCGAACCACGAGCCGTTGATGACCAAGGTACAGGCCGGCGAGCTGATTGCGCGCAAGGCTGGCGCCGAGGAAATTTTAGCTGTGGGCGAGGGTTTCGCGGAAATCACCGGCAATCACGTGGCCATCCTCACCGACAACGCCGCCAACAGCGCGGACATCGACGAGGCCGCCGCCGAGGAAGCCAAGGCCAAGGCCCAGCAACGGCTCGAGGACGGTGGCGATATTTCCGAGGACGAAGCCAAGGCCCTGGCGGCGGCGATTCTCTACTCCGAGGCCCAGCTCAAGGCCAAGCGCCACCGGCG
>JAPPPH010000090.1:856-2764 GCA_028817635.1 Verrucomicrobiales bacterium
GCGGGTCGGTGGCTACTGCATAAAAGTGCCCGTTGGGCGACCGCTTGCCGAACTGAATTTTCCGTTCCACCACTTTCCCTTCGCGCAACAGTTCCAGCGCGATGGACTGCTGCTTTTCGATGATGCCATACACGGACAGCTTGTCCGGTCCGCTTGCCGTCCAAGCCTCCGCACGCATCTTGCCCAGCAACGAAAGCTGAAGGGGTAGGGTGCGCAAGTCGGCGGGCGTTAACTGCTGTCCCGGCCGCGTCCAAACGCCTGAGCTGTTGCGTTGCAGCACGGTCGAGCGATCCCCGTTGACCACCGTAATCTTGGCGACCTCATTGGCGAGGAAACTCCAGAGACGCCGTTCACGCAGCTCATAAGCGTAGGAAGGCAGGGCGCGCCGAGCGTTTTCACCCACCACATAAACAAAGCCCTCATCCCGGCGTCGGGCGAAAAATCCGCCTTCGGTGCCCGTGCCGAAAGTGATCTGTGTATGAACAGCATTCGTTCCGCCGCGCGTGCGCAGGGTGTAGCTCGCACTGGGCTCGGTCAGGCCGTACTTTGAAAAATCGCCTACGACCTCGGCTTCCAGTTTGTCTGCCTGCAGTTGCATGATGTTTTGCAAAAGGCGTTGCTCAACCAGCACGGGATCCGCCGGCAGAGCGACCGGCTCGGTGATACGCCAAACGCCGTTGGTGGATTGGCTCAGCACCATGTTGTCGCCCGCGCGCACCTCCACGCGCGCCACGGCGCTGGGGGCAATGACTGAGGTCAGCCGGTGATCGCAGTAGTTCCAAACCGGCGCCCGGATTTCATCGAGCCATTTTTTTTGCACCACCACCACGTTCGTGTGGTTGAGCAAACGGGCATACACAAAATCCGGTTGATTGGTGTCAGCATTGCCGAATTGCACGGTGGCCAGACGGTTGGTGCCCTTGAGCAGCGCCAGTTCCGCCACGGGCGAATGCAGTCCGTACGGCTCGAGATCCACCTTGGGATCGTCACTGGTAAAATCAGCGGCCTCCCAAAGCAGCACATTGTCGAGCAACTGCTCAATGCGCGTGACATCGCCGCGCTTGGCGGGAGCCGGCTGCACCACCTGCCACAGGCGGTTGGTGAGGCTGCGTTGCAGTACCACTTGCCGCGGGCCGGATCGGATACTGATACCGGTAATCTCATTGCGTTGGGCGGCCAACGGCGCCAGGCGCGCATCGCGCCAACGTTTGACGGCGTTGCCCACGTGCCGGATGAAGGTAATCGGCAGAATGAACAGGCCCTCCTGTCCGGTGACGCGGGCGTACACGGTTCCTTCCTGAGAGGTCACGTCACCGATGGACAACTCCTTTGGGATACCTGCATTGCCTGATTCCCACCGCACGACCAAGCGGGGCGGGCTGAGGCCATACGAGGCATAATCGCTCTCAACTTTTTCCTCGGGGACAAAACTGAGCGGTTGAATTTTCTTTAAAGCAACCAACAAGGCCTCGGGGCCATCCGTCTGCCCGGGGTATTCGACCGGTTGCTCCATTTGCCAGCCGTCTGCTGTACGGGCTACTCGCACGACGTTGGTGCCCAGTTCATCCAGCTCAATGGCGTTCACTGGAGCCGTTTCGAACGCATCGAGGAAAGGCGGAATTTCCGGCTTGGCGGGGCCGCGGTCCACCTCGAAGACAAGCGTGTACACCAGCACCCCGAGGGCGATGCCGGCCAGCCAAATGGTGTCTTTGCGTATCATCAGGTGCGTCTTCGGAACCAAACCAACAGGCCAAACGCCAGTGTGCTGAGCGGGATGACCCCCACCAGCAGCCCGGCCAGTTTCCAGAATTGGTTTCCTTTGAATTCAAAACGGTACTCGTGCAAGGGCCGCGGCCCGATGCCGCGCAACAGAGCTTGCCGGCCCAGCAGCCAATTAATGGAGCGTTG
>JAPPPH010000238.1:0-1340 GCA_028817635.1 Verrucomicrobiales bacterium
CCAAGGGCAAATAACCGCGCGTGGCCAAGCGGGGTGGGGGCTTTACTCTTTGCGGGCTTGGCTTTTTCTTATTCATCGCGCGTTTGCGCTTGGCTCAGTTTAGCTGTGCTGGCTTGGCTTTGGCCGATGGCGCTGGGCGTTGAGCCGGTGCTGTTCAATCGCGATGTGCGGCCGATTCTCTCGGAGAATTGTTTTGAGTGTCACGGGCCGGACGCGGCCAAGCGCAAGGCAGATTTGCGGCTCGACGCTGGTGAGCTTGGCCAAGCGTTAATCGTTGCCGGCAAGCCGGGCGAAAGTGAGTTTTATCAGCGCATCGTTCACGCTGATCCGGATGAGCGGATGCCGCCGCCGGATTCCGGTCACGCATTGTCCGCTGTCGAAGTGGAGACGCTTCGGCGCTGGATCGAGCAGGGGGCGTTATGGGAAAAGCATTGGGCGTTCATTGTGCCCAAGCGCCCGGCAGTGCCGGCGTCCCACGGATCGCCTTGGCCAAGGGGCGCGATCGACCGGTTCATTCTGGCCAAGCTGCGTGAGTCCGGCCTGCGACCTTCACCGGAGGCGGATCGGGAGACGCTGCTTCGCCGGGTGACGTTCGACTTGACCGGCCTGCCGCCGTCCCCGGCGGAAATCGACGCGTTTTTGGCGGACGCCTCGCCTCGCGCATACGAGGCGGTGGTCGATCGGTTGCTGGCTTCGCCGCGGTACGGTGAGCGGATGGCGATCGACTGGCTTGATGCTGCACGCTATGCCGATTCGCACGGGTACAGCCTCGATCGCCGTCGCGTGATGTGGCCTTGGCGCGACTGGGTGATCGCTGCATTCAACGACAATATACCGTTCGATCAATTTGCCACTGAGCAGTTGGCCGGGGATCTTTTGCCCGGCGCGACGCTCGCGCAAAAAGTGGCCACCGGATTCAACCGCAATCACTCCATCCAAAGCGAGGGCGGTGTGATCGATGAGGAGTACCGGGTCGAGACGGTGGTGGACCGCGTGGAGACGACCTCGGCGGTGTTCCTCGGGCTGACGTTCGGTTGTGCGCGCTGCCACGACCATAAGTATGATCCCATCTCGCAGAAGGAGTTTTACGAGTTTTACTCGCTGTTCAACAACGTGCCGGAGACGGCGCACGTCGGCAACGCCGACAAGTTGGCCGACCGACCGTTCCTCAAGGCTCCGACATCGCTGCAGCGGGAGTTGATGGCTGCGCTGAGTGAGCAGGAGACGAAGCTCAAGGCGACCGCCGATGCCGAGGCCAAGTCAGTTGAACTGACGGAGTGGGTTTGGATCGACGACGCTCTGCCGGAGGGTGTTGTTCCGCTGGGCAACGGCGGTGGGGG
>JAPPPH010000238.1:1350-2755 GCA_028817635.1 Verrucomicrobiales bacterium
CGGGCAGCACCTTGTCCAAAACGCCAAGTCCCCCCTTCGTGGCGACGACAACACGCGTCTATTCACCTACGTATTTCTGGATCCGAAAAATCCGCCGAAGCAAATCATGCTGCAGTGGAACGACGGCAAAAGCTGGGATCACCGAGTCTACTGGGGTGAGGAGAAAATCGGCTGGGGCAAGGAAGGTACGGCCAGTCGCCGTAATCTTGGGCCGCTGCCAAAGGCGGGCGAATGGGTGAGGCTGGAGGTCTCGGCGCAGTCGGTGGGTCTCGGTGCCGGCACGCAGATCACCGGTTGGGCGTTCACGCAATTTGACGGCACGGTGTACTGGGACAAGGCTGGTTTGGTCGCCCGCAAAAAGACCGAAGCCGAAAAACAGCTCGACGTCGTGCGCGGCCGCTTGGCCAAGCTCGAGGCCGAGGTGCCAACCACGATGGTGATGGGAGAAAAATCTCCACCACGAAAGACGTTCGTGCTGAACCGGGGCCAGTACGATCAACCAAGCGAGGTCGAGGTGGGCGCCGGGCTGCCGGCGGCGCTTGGCCAATGGACGGACGATCTTCCCCGAGACCGCCTTGGCTTGGCCAAGTGGATGACGAGTGGCGCGAACCCGCTGACGGCACGCGTCACTGTGAACCGGTTTTGGCAGATGCACTTCGGCACCGGTATCGTTAAGTCGGTGGAGGATTTTGGCGCACAGGGCGAGTGGCCAACACACCCCGAGTTACTCGACTGGCTGGCCACGGAGTTCGTTCGCACCGGCTGGAACCTGAAGGCGATGCACAAGCAGATCGTGATGTCGGCCACGTACCGGCAGTCGTCGCGTGTCACGCCGGCACTGCTCGAGGCGGATCCGGCGAACCGACTGTATGCACGTGGGCCGCGTTTTCGCCTGCCTGCGGAAATGATCCGCGACCACGCCCTTTCGGCCAGCGGTCTGCTGGTCAGCCGGATCGGGGGCGAGAGCGTCAAGCCGTACCAGCCGCCGGGGCTTTGGGGTGAGGTGGTATTTTCCAACGTGCCGCGTTTTCAGCAGGACCACGGCGCAAAGCTGTACCGTCGCAGCATGTACACCTACTGGAAACGCTCGGTGCCGCCGCCGAACATGCAGGTGTTTGACGCGCCCTCGCGAGAGGTCTGCGTCCTCAAGCGCCCGAGCACGAATACCCCGCTTGCGGCGCTGGTGTTGATGAACGACCCGACGTTCGTCGAGGCATCGCGCAAACTGGCCGAGCGCGTGATGCGCGAGCGCGACTCCGATACGGCGCGTGTGAAACGTCTCCACCGGCTGATCTGCGGGCGTCAGCCAACGCCGGCTGAGCAGCAGCTTTTGCTCGGGACATTGAATGATTTGCTGGCGGACTTTCGTGCTGAACCCGCTGCTGCTGCGGAGCTGATGACCGTA
>JAPPPH010000369.1 GCA_028817635.1 Verrucomicrobiales bacterium
CTGTAGGGGGCAACGGATGCGTACTTCCGTAACCTCCAGGAATACCAATCCGCCCGGGCAATTCGACTGCCTGCCACCCGGGGGCGAATTCTGGACAGAAATCGTGAACCACTCGCGGTGAACCGCTTGCGGTTTGACGTGCATGTTTACATAGACGAGTTGCGCTCCCTTTTTCGGGAACATTATTTTCGTTTGAAAAACGGCCGCAAATTGGGTCGCACAGAACAAAGGCAACTCGGCAGGGAGGCCCGTTATCAGGTGGTGAGCAACCTGACGATGCAGGTGAGCATGCGTCTTGGCCAACCGCTGGTGCTCGATCCGGAACGGTTCCACAAGCATTACCACCAGAAACTTTATATGCCGTTGGCTGTGATGCAGGACTTGTCGCCTGATCAGGTAGCCAAGTTTGTGGAGCTGATCCATGGGGTGCCGGGGGTCGATTTGTCAGTCAACCCGGTGCGGACATACCCTAACGGCGACATGGCTTTCCACACATTGGGGTATCTCCGTCGGAAGGATGATCCAGTGGACGACCGGGAGATTCCGTTCCCTTATCGGTATCGACTGCCGGATTATGCCGGCATCGACGGGCTGGAAGGCGTGTTTGATCGACGACTTCGCGGCGAGGCCGGGGCCAAGACGATTCGGGTCAATAACATCAGTTACCGGACGAGTGAAGACGTGTGGGCTTGGCCGGAGTCCGGACAGGATTTGGAGTTGGCAATCGATCGTGACATTCAATTGGCCGCCGAGGAGGCGCTGAAATCACACGGCGCAGAGACACGCGGTGCCGTGGTTGTCATGGACCCGAACAATGGCGATCTGTTGGCGCTGGTGTCGCGGCCTGGGTTTGATTCAAATAAGTTTATCTCCGGTTTTTCACGGGATGAAATCTCGCAACTCAGTGACAGTCGCCTCAACCGTTGGCTCAATCGGGCGTCCGGTAGCGGAGGCGTGGCGTATCCCCCGGGATCCATTTTCAAGATCATCTCCTCCGTGGCTTACCTTGAGGAAGGCATCCTTGACCCGGAAGACAAAGTGTACAATCGGGGCTTTTTTCGGAACGAGAGACTCTACCCAAATTACACGCTGGACGATACCGCCCCGCCGGGCGACTACGATTTCGTTAAGGCGTTCAAGCGTTCGAGCAATACGTATTTCATCCACTACGCGCTTACGCCGGACGGCCGCACTGACCAGTGGCAGCAGGGCAAACGAATCCTGCTGGATTGGGGGAACCGCTTTCGGTTGGGAAAAAGAACCATGGAGGATTGGTCGATTCTTGGGGAAAAAATTCCCAGTCCAGTCCGGGAAGGGGGCGGATATTATCCTCCACGCGGAAACGAATTCAAAAAAATTGACCAGTACGGCAAGCGCTCGCGGTGGTCCGCCGGAGACGTGGCAAACCTGTGCATCGGACAGGGGGAAATTACCGTGACGCCGCTGCAGATGGCGGTGATGACCTCGGCTGTGGCCAACGGCGGGAAGCTGATGCAACCGCGCTTGGTTTTGCGGATGAACTCCCCCCACGCGCTTGGCCAAGCGCAGAACAGAATCATTCCCGAGAAGGTCGTGGCGGATTTAAACCTAAAACCGGAGACGGTTTCGTTGTTGCATGAAGCGATGTTGGCAGATGTGGACGATCGCGATGGCAGTGGCCGTGCGGCGAGGGTGCGGGGGATGGCCATCGGGGGTAAAACCGGCACAGCGCAAAAAAAGGTGCCGACAGGAAAGTTTCATCCTCGCACAGGGGTGCGTTTGTACCGGACGGATCACATCACTTGGTTTGTCTCGTTTGCCCCGGTGGAGGCGCCGAAATATGCCGTCGTAGTCATGGTGGAGAGCGGAGAGTCTGGAGGGACCACGTGCGCCCCGATCGCCGGGCGGATTTATCGGGCCATTCAGGAAATCGAGCAGCGTGACAAGAAAGGAGGGCCTCGCTTGGCCAAACGCTGATGGAGTCGTTCATTCTTCACATTCGTAAACTGCGCGTCGACCTCCTGCTCCTGCTTAGCTTGGTCGGGTTGATGGTGTTTGGGGCGACATTCATCCTGAGTGCGGCGATGGATCAGTACGAGATTGAGCCACTGCTCAACACCTACTTTTTCCGGCAGCTAAGTTTTTACGCCGTGGGATTGACGATCGGATTGTTTTTTATCGTTGTGGATTATCATCGGTTGGCCGGTTGGGCACGGGCGGCGTATTGGGTGACTATTATTTTGCTTATTCTCGTGCTGATTCCCGGAGTCGGGGTGGTGCGATACGGGGCGCAGCGCTGGTTTGATTTGGGGATTACCCTAATTCAGCCCTCGGAATTTGCGAAATTGGCGTTTATATTCGCCTTGGCCGATTTTTTAACCCGGCCAAACGAGGAGATGTTGATGCCCGGGGTCTTTCTCAAGGCGCTCGGGATGACGGCGTTGCCGTTCCTGTTGATTTTGAAGGAACCGGACTTGGGTTCGTCACTGGTCTTTTTCCCAATCGGCACTGCGATGATGTTCGTTGCCGGTGTGCCGCTTCGGTTTTTGGGTAAATTTCTTGGGGCTTCAACGGTGGTGGTTTTATTTGTCATCATCAATGCGCTGTATTTTCCAGCGGACTGGCGCATCTCTCTTCAGGAATATCAACGCCAACGGTTGTTGGTTTACTTTGACAAGGATTTCGCTCCGTCAAACGCCACCCCGGCGGAGCGCAAAGCTGCCCGTGAGTTGCAGCGAGAGCGGACTCACAACATAATGCAGGCGGAAA
>JAPPPH010000381.1 GCA_028817635.1 Verrucomicrobiales bacterium
CTCGCGTCGCTTGGCCAAGCGGAGAACACGGTGGTCGTATTCACCTCCGACAATGGCGGGTTCGCAGGAGTGTCGGATTGCAGGCCGCTGCGCGAGTCGAAGGGCCACCTGTACGAGGGCGGAATCAGGGTGCCGATGATCGTGCGTTGGCCGGGGCAGGTGGAGGCCGGGGTGCTCAACCACGAGCCGGTGGTCAGCATGGACTTTTACCCGACCTTCCTCGAGGTGGCCGGACTCAACCCAAGCGCGACCAAACCGATCGACGGGGAAAGCCTCGTGCCGTTGTTCCGCGGACAGGGCACGCCCAAGCGGAAGGAGTTGTTTTTTCATTTCCCAAACTACGCCTGGCACATGGGCAACCGGCTGGGGGGTGCGGTGCGCTCCGGCGACTACAAGTTGATCCGCAACTACGACGACCAGTCGCTCGAGCTATACAATCTAAAGTCTGACCTCGGCGAATCGAAGAACTTGGCCAAGCGGCGACCGCGCCTGGCCAAGCGGTTGGATCAAAAGTTGTCCACTTGGCTCAAGGAAACCGGGGCGAATATGCCCAAACCACCCAAGCCAGGCGCGCGTTAATTTTTTTAGCTTGTTTTCGATTGGGAACGGGTAAATCTTCATCTCGTGACGTTTATTCGTCGTTTCATCGCTTTGATTCTGCTGCTGGCCTGGGTGCCGGCGTCTTCGCACTGTCTATTGGCATCGGCGTTGCAGGATGCGGTGGTTGATTGCTGCATTGAGGCGAATCAGCAACAGGGCAGTGAATCGCATCACGACTCCGGTTGTTGCCCGTTCTGCGGCACGTTTGAGTCTGGCAAATACCTCACCCCCACAAAGGACAAACAGGAAGTTGGCAGCGAGTCGGCAGTGGTCGTTTCGCTGACTCACTGGCTTCCGCTGAATCCGGTCGATCCATCGACACCGGTCTTCATTCCTCACGCAAGTCCGCTCGAAGCTGCCATTTGGCAGTTTAAAACTCGATCGGCACGCATGGGTCGTTCACCGAACTTTTCCTTCTAGGAACCTCCACGGTTCCCTTTTAATTCAACCGACGGGCACGGGTGTGTCCACAGGTTCGCAAATTCGGTTTGCAAAACGTGAAAAACAAACAGAAAGGAAACAAATGAATTTAATTAAAAAAAGTGTGAAGAAATGGGCCGCCATGATGGTCGTGGCGGCATTGGGTATGGCATCGGTCTCGGCGGCGGATGGTGATCCGGACGTGAAGCAGGAGGTGCGAAATGTCGCCGCCGTCAAATTGCTGAAGGAGCGCAAGGATGTTTCGCTGCTTTACGTCAAGGGACTGGTTTGTCCGTCCTGTGCGATCGGGATTCGAGTCAAGGTTGGCAAATTGCCGTTCGTGGACTCGACCCGTTACAAGCGCGGCATCGACATGGACACCAAAACGCAATTGCTCACGATCGCGTTGCTGCCCGGGGCCAAGGCGAATGTAGGGGAACTTGACAAGGCCATTACTAACGCCGGGTACGAGCCCGCCGAGTGGTATTCGCTCGAGAATGGCAAACTAAAAGCGACCGCCTTCGCCTCCGCGAAGAAATCCAAATAGCCATGATACGACGAATTGCGGCGTTGATCGGCGTCGCGTTGACAGGGCAGCTTGCGTTGGCCGATGAACCGATCATGAACATGATGCCCCGCTGGGACAACGGCTGGGGTGTGCAGTTGATTGACGAGTATCGCCACGAGGACGACCTGCTGCTAGGTGGCCGCACGGCGTACTCCGGATTCACCGAGGATGTTCATCTGCTTCATTTTCAGGGGGTGTACACTTGGGATCGATCAATTCGCCTGACGTACAAAATTCCCTACGTGCTCGACGCCCGGCGCGAGATGCCGGACGGCTTGGGAGGGAAGTACGTCGAGCACGACAACGGGATAGGGGATGCCACCCTAGCGTTGCCATTGAAAAGGTACTTCAACCTCGACGGCCGAAGCGGGTCGTGGTCATTCAAACCGATGCTCCGAGTGCCGCTGGCTGGCGATGATAACTACGAGATCTACGACAACAAGTGGGGCGGTGGCCTTGGTTTGGGCTATGAGTTTGAAATGCACCGGTTGGCTTTCGTGAGTTCAGCGAGTTACTGGGAATTCGAGGATGACAAGCCGTCCGAGGTAAAACTGTCGCTAGATCTGGGGTACAACTTCGAAGCTCGGGGCACGAACAGCACGCTATTTTGGGAGACCGATTTCCTTTATAAGAACGATGGCACCGAGACCCTGCTCGCCGGCCCGGCGTTATACTGGAACTTCAATGACACCGCCCACATGCGGCTTGAGTGGAAACACGATTTTCACGATCGCCAAGGGAAATTGGATCACGGCAACGGCGACCGGATTCTTTTGAGCTTGGGCGTGGTTTTCTGAGCTGAGTACGCTTGGCCAAGCGTGCGATCGAATCTTGTCGCTTGGCCAAGCGGCACGGTGTGAAAGATGACATGAAAAAAGTGAACACCAGCGAAGTGGAGGAGCAGGAGTTTGAATCACCCAAGGGCGTTTATGCGATGCGCGACATCAATCTCTCGCACGCGCTTGGGCGAGAGGCGGACTCGACCGACATCAACCGGCGTCATCCTTTCGACGTCGAGATCTGCCGAATCCCGGCAGGCAAGAAAATGTGCCCGTACCATTCGCACAGCGCGCAGTGGGAATTTTCTCTTATAAACATCTCCGAGCCCACGAGACGCTAAGCTATATCGTAGGAAGTCTTCTGCTTGAAAAAAAA
>JAPPPH010000248.1:0-1056 GCA_028817635.1 Verrucomicrobiales bacterium
CTCGTCACTCCATCTGTAGGCTGGCTAAGCGCATCATGTCTGCGATTGTCATGTCAGATTCACACGCCCGCTTGGCCAAGCGCTTTTCTGGGAGGGTCGAGATAACGGCTGGTTTTGGGCCACGTCCGGCTATTCGGCATGTGGTTTTCGATTTTGACGGCACGCTGTCGTTGGTTCGGGAGGGGTGGCCGGATGTGATGGTGCCGATGTTTGAAGAATTGCTGCCGCAGGCCGAGGGGGATACACCGGAAGCAGTTCGGCAGATGTTGCTCGACGACATCATGACGCTGAACGGCAAGCAGACGATCTACCAGATGATTCGGTTTGCCGAGCGTGTTGCCGAGCGGGGAGGCGTACCGGAGGACCCTCTTGAGTACAAACACGAGTATTTGCGGCGGCTTGAAAAACGGATTAACTCGAGGATCGCCGGCTTGCAGGGAGGCGAGGTGGCTTCGAATCAATATTTGTTACACGGCTCGCTGGATTTGTTGGATGCGCTGAAGTCGCGCGGAATGCAATTGTATCTCGCGAGCGGCACGGACGAAGTGTATGTGAAGCGGGAGGCGAAGTTACTTGGAGTTGCCGAATATTTTGGGGAACACATTCACGGCGCGTTGGACGACTACAAAAGTTTTTCCAAACGCCAAGTGATTGAGCGGATTCTCAGGCAGAATCAAGTTTCTGGAGAACAACTTCTGATCTTTGGTGACGGCTATGTTGAGATCGAGGACTGCAAGAATGTCGGCGGACTGGCGGTGGCAGTGGCGAGTGACGAAGCCAATAACGGGAGCGGCGAGTTTGATGAGTGGAAACGAAATCGACTGCTGGGAGTTGGAGCGGACATCGTGATACCGGACTATCGCGACGCAGAGACTTTACTGGATGTTATTGAGGGAAAATGATCGGTAAAAAACTGGATATTAGAAAAATCAAACCGCTGCCTCTGTCGGAACGGAAAAGTTTTTTTGGCACGGATGAGATAATGGTATCGGTTGATCGGGAGCTGCCGCCTGTCGATGACCGGTTGCAACTCCAGATCGCCGAGTGCGCCAAGCG
>JAPPPH010000248.1:1066-2734 GCA_028817635.1 Verrucomicrobiales bacterium
TCCAAGCGCATTCGAGAGGCACGAGCCGTTGGGGCTTCCGTGATGCTGATTTACGGGGCGCATCTCATTAAGAACGGGGCGGCGTTCTTGATGGATGATTTTCTGCAAAACGACCGTTTGACCCATCTGGCCACAAATGGCGCCGGGACGATTCATGACTGGGAATATTCCTGGCTGGGACGCTCGAGTGAATGTGTGCGATCCAACGTAGCCACCGGGACATTTGGGACTTGGGAGGAGACCGGCCGGAACATCCACCTCGCGTTGTTGGCCGGTGGTGTCGAGGGGTTGGGCTACGGGGAGGCACTTGGGCGGTTGATCGAAAACGAGGCGCTGGAATTTCCGGACGTTGCGACACTCGAGGAGGCGATTCGCTCGCAACCGGCGGACGAGTTGGCTGCAATGAGGGCGGAGTTGCTGCGGGCGATCAACGAGGGTCATGTGCCTCGTGGCAAATACGAGTTAACGCATCGCTGGAAACATGCCTCGGTGTTGGCTGCGGCTTATCGCCACGAAGTGCCGCTGACGGTGCATCCCGGGATCGGTTACGACATAATCGCGAATCATCCGATGTTCAACGGCGCGGCCATCGGTCGTGCGGCTGAGGTTGATTTTCAAAAATTTGCCGCGAGTGTGGATGATTTGGATGGCGGTGTGGTGCTGTCGGTGGGGTCGGCCATTATGGGGCCGCAGGTATTTGAAAAGGCGATCAGTTGTGCGAACCATTTACGGTTGCAGGAGGGGCGCGATGTGATCCGGAATCATTCGATTTTTGTGGTCGATCTGCAGGACGGCGGCGGCTGGGATTGGTCACAGGGCGAGCCGCCGGTCTCGAATCCCGCCTACTACCTTCGCTTTTGTAAAAGCTACGCCCGGATGGGTGGGGCGATGCATTATTTGCAGTGTGACAATATCGCGTTCATGCAGCACCTGAGGAATGCACTGAATGACGCCGAATGAACGCCAGTCGATTCAGTGAGATCACCGGTAACTACGCGAACCTGAGTGTTGCTGTGGTCGGGGATTTTTGTCTCGATCGTTATTTGTAAATTGATCCTGCACGGGCTGAGGAGTCGATCGAGACCGGGCTTGAGGTTCAGAACGTGGTCAACGTGCGCTCCCAGCCGGGTGGATGCGGGACGATCCTGAACAATCTCGTGGCGCTTGGTTGCGGCAGTTTGTTGCCGGTCGGTTTTGCGGGGGAGGACGGCGAAGGATATGAACTGGTGCGTGCGCTTGGCCAAGCACAGGGCATCGATCTTGAACATTTTTTTCAGACGCCGGAGCGGCGCACGTTCACCTACTGCAAACCGCTCGTCTTGGCCAAGGGCGAGCCGCCTCGAGAACTGAACCGGTTGGATTCCAAAAACTGGACGCCAACGCCCGGTGAGGTGCAGGAGCGCTTGGCCAAGTCGATTGCGCGACTGGCCGGTGAGGTGGATGCGATGGTTATCCTTGAGCAGGTTGATCAGCCTGAAACTGGGGTAATCGCGGGGCAGGTGCTCAATGCGCTTGGCCAAGCGCAGGAGGCTTATCCAAATCTCCTGATGTTGGCGGACAGTCGCAGGGGGTTCGGGCACTTTCCATACGTTGCCTTAAAAATGAATCGCGATGAGTTTGCGGCGATGAAGGGGAGCCCTTCCGAGCAATCAATTGATGCGCTTGGCC